>JAADYV010000052.1 GCA_010092855.1 Chloroflexota bacterium
CGTGGGGGCACAGGGGGAGGGGTAAATCTGCAAACATAGAGTGAATTTGTGTCCCTGCTCAGGTGGTGCAGAATAGGAACTTTCGTGATCAATCTCGCCTGTCTATTCCTGGTCTTCCTTCCACGGTAGCCTGCCATGGACCCTCAACGACATATGCTTCCCCCTCGCCGGGCCACGGCGGCATATCCACGCCCAAAGCGGCCAGCGGTTCATACCCGAAAGAACGCCACTGGAAATGCGTTCCGACCGGGATTGTGATACACACCCCGGCATCAACAAAAACGTATTCCTCCTGGTCTCCCAACTTGCGCCACATCTCACCACGCCCCGAGAGGAAAAACCAGATCTCTGCAACCGTATGGTGTGCAACCGCTACTGATGTTTGTCCGGGTGCTAGCTCGAAGTGCGCCATCCCACCCCCGGCAAGGCTTAACAGATTGCGGACATCCGAGCCATCCAGAGCAACAAGTTCATGGGCCGCAGGTAGGCGTTTTGTCATCAGGCTGGTCATTGCTTTTCTCCTTGTTTTCTCCTCCAAACGAAAACCGAAGGCACACACTCGCTTGGTGCAAGATGTCTTCGGCACCCATGACGGTATAGGATGGTATCCGCCGCCAGGAAATCGTCAGCAATGGTTCCCTGAACATTATACAACGGCTGGCCGCCCGGTGATCGAGATGGGCTGCATTCACCAATTGTTCCAGTATCCGGGTTGTCTTCCCGAAACGGGCCCACGCACGCGTTGTCGAAACGCTGGATCGTGGTGCACGGTGTGCGTGGTGCGCCGCTTTACCCCTCCCCCTAACCCCGCGAACAGGAGGTCCGACCCCCGCCGCGCGAAGAGGGGGAATTAGTCAACTGTATCCAGTTGTTTATTCCCCTTTCCGTTTACGGGGATAGGAAACCGACCGCAGGGCGCACAACCGGAGGTCGGAGGGGAGGGGGTAAACCCGGTAGCATTCCCATTACTCGTCAGGTTGTTCGGGGGCCCTCCCAAAACAGTTATCTTGACTGCGCACGCTATTTCGGTCAATACTATGATAAATTTCTCGGTTTTGTCTTTATTAGGTACAGGACGAATTGAATCGAATCGCACGGATGCATGAAGATGCACGATAAAGCGCAGCGGGGTTGATATGCACGGGCGATCAGGCACGCGGCTCTGGTAGAGTGTGTCAACGCTGCTTCGCACGGAGTGAAGTCGATGCGCACATGTCTATTCATCGTGATTGGGATTGCGGGGCTGGTTTTCTTGGTGGGGGCTGGCGCGCTGGCGTGGTCCGCTTATCGCCCCATAAACGACCAGGTCGCGGTTCTGGGCGGCAAGTTGTTCACGCAGCAAGACGCTCTCGCTGGGGAAGCGTTGGGTGTAGCGGGGGATGTGGACGACAGTTTTTCGGGCGAAATCGCCATCGCAGAGGGGGCGCTTGAGCCGGACGTCGTGGCGGAAGCTGACGCGCCACGCGCCGTCGACCCGGATGACCTGCCCCCAGGTGCCGTCACAACCAGCGACTACGTGCTGGAATCTGAAACTGACGTGGTGGTCGGATCGCTAGAACCCATCCGAGGACGCTTGGCTTTCCGGGCGGCTGGCTCAGGCGATACCGTAAATGTGCCCGCTACGCCGGCACCACCAGTGGCGGCTGATCCGACCGCAGTCCCACAACAATCGTCTGAACAACCGCCTGTCATGGCGGCTGGTTCCGGGGATACTGTTGATCCGCCGCCTGCGCCTGGGCCGGGAGATGCTGAGCCAGGCGGCGAGCAACTGCGCCTGGTCGAGTTGGAATGGCCGGATGAAATCCGTGTGGGCAGTTCCGCCACGATCCGCCTGACGATGCAAGCACTGGAGGGTGGGAGCTTACAGCCCGTCGCCGAGATTGAAGGCAACGAGGTGCTGGCCTCGCCCATCGTCATCGCCAATCGTTACCAGGACGGGGCCTACGAGCCGCGCATCACGGCTAACCTTGCTGCGCCAGACTTTGACGTCGATTTGCAGACCGCACGCGAGCAGACCATTCCCTACGAGGACCAGAACCGCGTTTTGGAATGGCGCTGGACCCTGAACGCGGACCAGGGCGAAACCGCCGTCATTGTCATCAGCCTGAACCTGACCTGGTACGAAACCGGCACTGACACCGCCGTGACCGTTGAAAAAGCGATCTGGGGCCAGGCGGTGGAAGTGGATGCTGATCGCGTGGCCCGGCTGCTGACGGTTCCCCAGGCGGGAATCTTGAGTCTGGCATTGGGTGCGATGGGGGTCTTGGCCCAGATTCCACTGCTAGACCTCATCGTGGAGGGGCTGTGGAGGATTCTGTTTGGCCGGGCAAACGACAATTTCCCGGCAGCGTCATATTCTGCGCACCCGCGAAAACGCGACAACCGCCGCCATCGCGCGGAATAGGCCGTTGACGGTTAGTCGGTCGAGTCAGCCACGAGTTGAGCAGTGGACCTTACGGGTGCCGGGTAACAAACTGGGTGTTCTCCGTAAGCCTTGAACCAGGCCGCTGATGCATTTCGTCGATTTGGTTTTGTGTTGGCGACGTTACAGGAATTTTGCAGTCAGGTTGCATTGGGTTTACGTTTGTTGTGCACGATTTTGAGTAGTGTTCACATAGAAAAGGCGATCCACTCAACTATGAAAATCACACCCACGATAAGTGTTTTCCTTTTTGTTTTGTTATGCGGTGGCGGCGTTGCCTTCGCACAACCGGGGGGCCAGGGGGGTGACAATCCAACACCCGCTGTGCCGACCTTGCCGCCCGGTTACTACGACGATGCCACCATCATCGCCCCCTTCCAAAACATCCCCCGGCTTGCGGAGTTTGAACTGGATAACTTTGCCGCAACGTATGGCGAATCCAATCCGGAAGCCGCGGCTGCGATTACCAACTTTGCGGCAACGCATCTGGGAGCGGAAATCGTCCCCGTCTACGCCCAAAAACCGACGGGCATTTTGGCGGGTGGCACGATTCCCGACGTGATCCTTAACGAATTGCCGGAGGACGTACAGGCACTGTACGCTGATTTGGAAGCGTCGGGTCTGGATGGCGCAACCTACTACGCGGTGTTAGAGGATGGTTTAGCCATGGTCATCACTGAGCAGGACTGTGCCGGTCTCAACTGTACTGTTGATGCGGATGACTTGCAGGTAAACATTGAAGAAGCGTCTCTGGGTGTGTACATCCTGTACAATGAGCAGCCCGTGGGATCGTCAGATGCGGCCTATGACCTGGTTGTGGCGAACTTCCCGGCTTTGCAGGGGGTGCCGCTTGAGGCTCTCCCACCAGGAACGACGTATACATATCCGTTCAGTGCAGTCGATACGTCGCTGACAGGCGGCACAGCCTATTTTGCGCGTGTCGCAGATTGGGAAGACACCGCAGTCGTGTACGTCATCACGGCAGTTGGCGAAGGCTATATCGGTTTTGGACAATGGGGAGCAGTCGGCTGAAAAACCAGGCACAAGACAAAGGTGCGGTCGAAACAGGGTGCCCTTGTCTTGTGCTTCGCCACAGAAGGTCATGAGCTGGAACAACTTCCGAGGTCGTGTTGACATTTTCGCCTGAGCAAAGCGAACACGCGAGTACAACTGTCAACACGGCCAAGTCACTGCAATTCCTCACCATCCACCGGCAGCGGGCGCTTGAAGAACACGCGGAACCCGCTGCTGTCTTGCATGAACGACCCCGATGTGCCGACCATCTCCCAACCTTCCAGCCCCAACTGTGCAATGGCTTTTTCCCGGTTGGTGATGCTGATCGGGTCTGGGGTTTCGTCTGCATGATAAAACAGGATATACTGGCGGTGCATCACACCCTGCGCGATCTCCTGGCGAATCTCGCAGTATTCCCATCGTTGGATGTGCGGCCTGGGCACGCGCAGCTCCTTGTGTTCACCGTGTTTATAGAATTCACACCTGCTCCGAGAGAATTGTAGCGTATGTCATCGAAACGAGAAACACATCGCGCCGACTTGCGCCCGCTGCTGCTGGCGGCGCTGGCGAGTCCGGGGCTGCTGCCGCCCGCCGAATTTGACATGGCGCGCTTTCACCTCAGCGCCCAGCAGAGCAAACACCTGCTAGACCCGGACATTTCTGCGCTGGAAGACTACCTGATCGATCACAGCGCGCTGCCGGGCCGCCGCGCCAACCTGGAACTGGTGTGGGCGTTCGCGGATGAGATCGGGGCATTGTGTGCGGACCCGGCGGTGTCGCTCAACCAGAGCTACATCGCGGCGGAGTGGCTGTTATGGCGGCTGCTGAATCGCCACCCGTCGGCGCTGTTCGGGGATGACCCGGACTCGCCGCTGCAAATGCCGCAGTTGTGCGGGGTGGTGGCCTATGGCGAGTGGGCCGTGCGCTTCCGCCACATCGAGTCCGGGGTGGCGCTGCTGTTGGAGCACGGCGGCAGCCCGCTGTGGCGTGTGCGCGAGGGGGTGGCGATGGGCCTCCAGCGCATGTTGGCGCACAACTGGCGCAGCACGGTCCGGCGGCTGCGGCGCGCCAGCCAGGACGCCGGGCCGCTGCAATGGCGCGCCCTGGTCGCAGGCGTGGCGGAACCGGACCTGCTCCAACCCGACACCGCATCCGGCACAACGCACACCCTGGATGCGCTCGACCTGCACTACCGCGCGCTGGCGTATCTGCGCCGTCTGCGCCCGGAAACGCGCCGCACCGACCCGGTGCGCACGCTGCGCAAGGCGCTGGGTTACACGGTCAGCGTGGTGGTGACCGCTGCCCCAGAAGCCGGTTTTGCCCAGATGCGTGCCTGGGCTGCGTGGGACGATCCCGACGTGACGTGGGTCATCCGCGAAAATCTGAAGAAGAAGCGGCTCGCCCCCTGGCCGGACGAGGTAAACGCGCTGCACGAGGTCGTTGCTCAATGATACCGCCATCGCCCACAATGCAGAACAGGCGGCTGCTGGCGCTGGCCGTGCGGCTCCAGGCGCGCTACAAGGTGCTGCGCTGGTGGCTGCGGCGCGTGCGCGGTGTGTCCGGTGTGCAGATCGTGCCCTACCTGGGCTATGGCACCGACCGGATCGCAGTGGTGCGGGGCCGCGTGATTGTGCCCGACCGCGTGCTGCCCGCTCATCCCGCCGATTCCCGCTGGCGCAACTTCCGCAACGCCTGGCACCGTTTTCACCCGCGCGAGCTGCCTCTCGTTCGCATCCGGGCGCAGCTTGGCGACCGGGTGCATGAAGGGCGCACGACGCAGTTAGGCTATTTTGCGTTTGAGCTGGCGCTTGATTCGCCACCGGATTCGCGCGTGCTGCCGGTGGCGCTGGAATTGCCGGACTTCGCCGCTCTGCCCGGCGCGCAAACCATCGGCCAGGTCCTGGTCACGTCGCCAGATGCGCGCTTTGGCATCATCAGCGACCTGGACGATTCGATCATCCGCTCCGACGTGGTCAACACCGCGCGGTTGCTGTGGAATACCGCCACGCGCAACGCCCACACGCGCGAGACGTTCCCCGGCGTGCCGGAACTGTACACGGCGCTGCACGCGGACACCAACCCGGTTTTCTACGTTTCGACCAGCCCCTGGAACATCTACGATATGCTGCACGAGTTCCTGGCGCTGAAGGGGATTCCGGCGGGACCGCTGTTCTTGCTGCACCTGGGCCTGACCGAGCACTACTATTTCCGCCCGCGTCCTGCCGAGTACAAGCTGGCGCTCATCCGGCAGTTGCTGGACGATCACCCGGCGCTGCCGTTTTTGTGTTTTGGCGACAGCACGGAAGAGGACGCCGAAGTCTACCTGGCCGCGATGCGTGCCTTTCCGGGCCGGATCGCGGCGGGTTACATCCGCGATGTGCTGGACGGCGCACGCGACGACGCGATTCGTCCGCTGCTAGCCGAAGCGCGCGCTGCCGGGAGCGAGATGCTGCTGGTGCGCGATTCGTTCCAGGCGGCGGAACACGCGGCGGCGGCTGGTTTCCTGCCACCCAACGCCCTGCCCGCCATTCGCGCTGCCTGCCAGCGATAAGGGTGAGCGCAGTCTCCGCGCGCCTATTCGGAAGACGAGAGCAGCCCCGACCAGACGAAATAGCCACTGGGCATGAAGCTCAGGTTGAGGTACAGATTCGGCCCGTCGCTGAGTGTTGCTGTTTGCCGGGTGTCCGGGCGAAAGGCTACCAGCCGCGTGGATTGCCGTCCGGGAAGGTCATTCAACACCACGTACAACCACCACGAGCCATCGGGTGATTCTCCCACCCGCACCAGGTCAGGTCCCATCACAATTTGCTGCCCGGTGGCCCAGTTGACGGCAACCGAGCGGTATTCCTCGCCGCGTACCTCGACATGCAGCCACTGCCCATCGGCGGACCACGCGCCCGGATCGTAATCGTCTAGCAGCACGGATGTGTCTGGGAACACGGTCTGGCTGTCCCACCGTAACCCGCTGGCGTCATACACCTGGACCGCGCTGTCTAACTCGACCGCCACCGCTTCGTTGTTGGGGGCGGGGAGATAACTCCCGGCAGGTCCCGCGTACATCACGGTTTCGCGCAGGCCGTCCGCCGGGGAATACGTCGCGCGGGTCAGCGTCAGGCCGCTTTCTTCCGTTTGCACTTCCCAGAAGTGCAGCGTGGAACCCGCAAAGCGCACGTGCTCCAGCGCGCGGCTGGTCGTCAGAACGGTGTGGGGGGTATTGGTCAGCAGGTCGTAGTACATAAACACCCCGTAGTCGCCCCGGTAGGCGGCCAGCGTTCCATCCGGCGAATACACGAGGTCCGTTGCATATTCTTCGAGTTGGACGGGGGGGCTGCCCTCCAGCGGCACCAGCCACAGGTCGTATTGGTTGGCGGGTGTGGCGGCAGCGCGCGTCTGCCCGGTTGCCAGATCGACAAACACTTTCTGTGGGTTGCACTCGTCCGCAAAGGGACCATTAAACGTGGGTTGCAGCAAAACCTCACCTGCGCGCCAGGCGATAGGTTCCATCTCGCAGTCGAAGGCGGCCACCACGCGCCCGTCCTGCACGTCGACCAGGTGCGAAGAAAAGCCGATGATCGCCGTCGCCAGCACAAAGCGTCCGTCCGGCGACAGCGCCTGGACCGCCAGGAATTCGTAGTAATACCACTCCGATCCCATATCCAGCACAGGTCCCGGCGTGATCTGCGTTGATTGGCCGGACGTGCGGTCGTAGGCGTAGAGATACAGCGCATCCGCGTAACCATCCACCGGGCCGCTGTAGTCCGGCGCGAAGCCGCTGCCAATCAACTGCCCGTCCGCCGTCCAGCGTGGCGTGACCAGCCACAGGTCGTATTGGCCAAACAGCATATACAACGAGACCGGCTGCACATCCCACGTGTTGTCGGTGTAGAGCGTGGCCACATACACCGTTTCGTCACCGCGAAACGCTACTGCATAGCGCGGTGCTGCGCTGTCCTGGGCCGCCACCGTCAGGACGGGCGCGGCGATCAAGCATACACACAGGATCACGACCACAAGACGCTTCATAACATTCAGCGCGCAGATTCTGATGGTGCTACGACGGGCGCTGGTCCTCCTTTCGGAACACTCTTCGGCTTTGGGTCATTATAAAGGCACTATAGTGCAAGGCGCTCCACCCCGCAACGTTACGGTCAGAGCGCCTGTTGGATTGGATATGGTGCCTGCAACTCAGCAGGCGTTGGAAACCCCTAAACGTTTAGGCGGGCGGGATAAGCAGCACCTGCCCGCTGTAAATCAGCCACAGGTTCACGATCCCGTTGGCTTCCGCAATGCTCCACATGCTGACGCC
>JAADYV010000369.1 GCA_010092855.1 Chloroflexota bacterium
AGGCTGTGGCGCAAGCGGTGGCGGAATGGGAAAACGCGGACCTGAGCACATGGTCCCAGAATGCGCGTGCCCTGGCACGACCGGAGGCCGTGTGGCAGGTAGCGGACGAAATCTACACCCAGGCGCATCGCGCCCCCATCCCCACCCGCCAACAATCGCGGCACAAACAACGTGCGCTTGCTCCTCGGCTGCGCGCAACGCCAGAGGACGGCTGGGTGTTGTGAATTGGGGTTGGGCTATCCGCTCCAATCGCGCAGGGCAAAAAAACCTTGCCCGATTTCGTGCGGTTCTGCAGAACGGCCTGCTTCCCCATACCTTACTGCCCGACTAACTCGCCCTGATAGGAAAGCCTTGCGCCCCATACGCTGCGGGCTCAAAGCGCCGCAGCTACATGTTAAGAAGTCTGCTGAAGCGACTCTCATGTTTTCGCTCACCAGCAGACCACCTGCACACCCATAAGCCATTTCAACAGTGCTGGATAAGAGACACTTTAGTAGACTTTCGTTCAATGTAGCCTGTGTGCCTAAGCCGCAGGTGGCGATGTGTCAGGCCATTCCGTACCCGCAAAATATGCGAGACTGACCTGTGGGTAATGCATGAGGGAAACCAACAACGGAGTATAACGCACAGCGGCATTACCCGCTCCAATCGCGCAAGTACAAGAAATCGTGCCCGATACTGCGCGTGCTGAGCTTGGCGACATTGGGCATGGTGCGCTTGTAGTGGTTCATCCGCACTTGCCGCCAGATGCGCCCCACGAAGTCTCGCTCGAACCCTTCAGCGGCCACCTCATCCACCGTGTAGCGCTGGTCCACCAGCAGGTACAGCACCTGGTCGGCCATGTCGTAGGAGAAGCCCAGTTCGTCCTCGTCCGTCTGCCCTTCCCACAGATCAGCGGAGGGTGCTTTGTCGATGATGGACCGAGGCATTCCCACTTCCTCCGCCAACTGCCGCACCTGGGCCTTGTACAGGTCGGCAATCGGCTGGACGGCAGCCGCATTGTCGCCGTAAATGGTCGAATAGCCCAGCAGCGTCTCGGTCTTGTTGCTGGTGCCGATCACCAGTCCCTCAAACGCTGCCGACTGGTCATACAGCACCACCATGCGCGTGCGGGCCATGATGTTGCCACTGCGCAGCCGGTTTATATCTGGGAACCGCGCCAGTAGTGGGTCCACCATGGGCGTGATGTCCACCGTGTCGAACTGGATGCCGAGGTCTTCGATAACGACTCCGGCGTCGTCCAGGCTGCTTTGCGACGAGGTTTTGTAGGGCATGCGGATTGCCAGCACGTTTTCCGGGCCCAGCGCTTCGGTCACCAGGTATGCCGAGAGCGCCGAGTCGATCCCACCGCTCAAACCAAGCACCGCGCGCTCGAATCCGGTCTTGGTGACGGTGTCCTTGAGGAAGGCGACCAGGATTTTGCGCGCCAGCGTGGTATTGATCTCCAGGCGCGGCAGAATGTGGGTCGGTTCAGCCAGCATTTATGTTTTCCTTACGCTGCACGGGCCGGGGCAGTATCCAGCCCTGGAACCAGTCATAGCATACGCTAGCGCGGTCGCGAGCCCAGACCAACATCAACATCGAATGTCTGGCCATCGCGAACAATGGTCAGCACAACGGTGTCGCCCGGTGATGTATTTTCGACCAGGTATGCCACTAATTCGTCGATATCGCGGATCAACATGCCATTAATGGCGACAATGATATCACCACCGGCCAGAATGGTAATGCCGCGCACCCGAACTTCCTGGTTCCCCCCGCGCAGACCGGCTATTTCTGCCGGAGATTCCGCGAACACCTCGGTAATCATCACCCCGGTACGCACCGGCAGGTCCAATTCTTCAGCCAGCGCCGCCGTGCTCAGCCCGCCTTCACTCCCCAGCGCAGAAATGCCCAACCACGAATAATCAGCTTCACCATCTTCGATCAGTTGAGGTACAATCCGGTTCATGGTATTGACCGGCACCGCGAAAGCAATTCCCTGAAAACCGCCGTTCTCCGTGCGAATGGCCGTGTTGATCCCAATCACGCGCCCGTAGGAGTCCAGCAGCGGCCCACCAGAATTGCCCGGATTGACGGCGGCATCGATCTGGATAATCGAGGGGTTGTTATAGTCATCGTAGGTTGGGTCCAGCAGTTGCGCGGATGGCAGTGAGCGCCCCAGGCCACTGACGATCCCGACGGTCATGCTGTTGTCTAACCCAAAGGGGTTATCGATGGCGATCACCCGCTGGCCGACGCCCAAATCGTTGCTGTCGCCCAGAATTACCGGGACCAGTTGCGGACCGTCCGTGGGAACCCGGATCACGGCCAGGTCGCTGTAGTCGTCCAGACCAACGACCTCGGCTTCAGCCACATAACCATCAAAGAACGTGACCAGGATATCGTTCGCATTGCGCACAACATGAGCATTGGTGACAATGTGACCCTGGCCATCCAGCACAAAACCCGATCCACTGCTGTCGATGATGTCCGACTGGATCATGCGCGAAGCCACCTCGATGTTCACCACCGACGGGCTGACCCGCTCGTAGACGTTGGTCAACAGCAGGTATTCCGCATCCGCGTCAGCCACCACATTAGGAGCGATTGCCGTTGGGGTCACCACCTGGGCAGCGCCATCGAACGAAAAACTGCTTGTCCGCAGATCAGCATTCACGGCATTGCGATTGTTGTTCTCTGACCGCCGCAGGATAGAACCGCCCTCGTCGTCGTCCAAAAAGACGTAGCTTACGGTAGTAAAGACCAACGCCGCGATCAATAGAAGAGACACCGCTCCCACCAACACCCCGATCAACAGCCCGGTCAGTTTACGCTTTTCGGGTTCTGGTTCGTATGGTTCCAGATCAAACTGATCAAAGTTCCAACCCATCGCTCAACCCTTCTGCTGGCTCACTGGCCGACTCAACCATCATCTCCCCGCAAGGCGCGGAGTTCTTCGAACAACCGCCGTTCCTGCCGGGAAAGCTTCGCCGGCACCTGAATCAAAATGTGCGCGTACAAATCACCCATCTGGTTTTCCTGCCGCAGCCGGGGCATTCCTTTGCCACGCAGCCGAATGCCCTGGCCAGACTGGGTCCCCGGTTGGATGCGCAATACAACTTCACCATCCAACGTTTGAATGGGCAGTTCGCCGCCCAACACCGCTGTATACAACGGCACCTTCAAGTCCAGGTGGAGGTCATCCCCTTCACGCCGGAACACGGGGTGCTCGACTTCGCTCACAATCACGTAGATATCGCCCGCCTGCCCACCAGCGTAGCCACGCTCGCCCTGGCCGCGCAGCCGGACACGGGTGCCCTCGCGCGCGCCACGCGGAATGGTGACATTTAGCTCGCGGTCGCCCACCTGCACAATCCGGTGCGTGCCATGATAGGCTTCGTCCAGCGTAATCTGGGCCGTCACTTCCAGGTCCTGGCCGCGAATCGGCTGGCGATGGACCTGGCGACGACCACTGGATCGTCGTTGCCCAGCGCTGCCGCCAAAGATGCTGCGGAAGAAATCCGAAAATGGATCGCCCCCACCCAGGTCGTCGTTCATATAATCGACGCGAAAACCACCCGGTTGGCCAGACATCCAGCCGGACCAATCGAAGCCGCCCGGCTGCCCGCCCATGCGCTGCCACTGCTGGTAGCTGCGCCCCAGTTGGTCATACTTCTGGCGTTTCTCGTCGTCCGAAAGCACCTCGTAGGCCTCGTTGATTTCCTTGAATTTCTCCTCGGCCTGCTTATCATCGGGATTCACATCCGGATGATATTGACGCGCAAGACGACGGTACGCCTTGCGGATATCACTGCTGGAGGCGTCACGGTCCACGCCGAGAACGCGATAATAATCAGGATATTCCATTGCCACTGTCAGTTCTCACTCTAGACTACACCATACAACTGAGAACAACGTTAAAGCTCGCTTAAGACCATAACCAGATTGACCCAATTATCACACTCAGATTCTAGAACCTCAGTCGAACAGAGTCAACGTCACCCGGCAGTTTCTTTCGAATCATTTACGTGCTGCGTCATATGCCGCAGCCAGGTCAGGTGCGAGGAGGTAGGCGCTCGTGAACTGCGGCGCGGATATCGGCCTGAATCGCGCTGCGGTTGCCCGCTCCCGACAAGCGCACCCACCGCGCGGGATCGGCTGCCATCAGCCGGTCGTAGCCCTCGCGCACGCGCTGGTGAAAAGCCAGCGACTGGGCGTCCATGCGGTTCCATTCTTCGCCGTGCTGGGCGGCGTGCTGGCGACGCTGAAGACCGTCTTCCGCAGAAATATCCAGCAGCAGTGTCAGGTCTGGCACCAGGCGACCGGTGGCAAAGTCCAGGATCAGGCGCAGTGTCGCCAGATCAAGACCATGCCCGTAGCCCTGGTAGGCCAGAGTGCTGTCGGCATAGCGGTCGCACACCACGATTTCTCCAGCAGCCAGGCGGGGGCGGATTTCCTGGGCGACCAACTGCGCTCGGGAGGCGGCATAGAGTAGAATCTCGGTATGGGGGTGCATCTCGGCGTTCCGCAGATCGTGCAGCACGGCCCGCACCTGGTCGCCGATGGGCGTGCCGCCGGGTTCCCGCGTCTGGAAGACCTGGTAGCCTTGCGCTCGTAAAAAGTCTACCAGTAGCGGGACCTGCGTTGACTTCCCGCTGCCGTCTGGTCCTTCAAACGTTATAAACACGATTTACGACGCCGGTTCGGGGGCAGCTTCTACAACCGTGAATTCCACCGTATGCCGCCAGGCGCGCGCCAACGACACGCCCAACACGTCGCGCTCGACCCACACCATCACGTCGCCGGAATAGGTGCCGGTGGCAGTGCCCTGGAAGGTAAAGGCGATGGTACGCCGTTCGCCAGGTTGCAGCGTTTCGCCCAGCTTGTATTCGCGCCAACTGCCATACACCGGGTAGTCGCGGTCTTCCACTGTGCCAAACGGGGGGTCTGTACCTTCGATCTCAACCCCGTCAAACAGCGCTTCTTCCAGGCCGACTGCCGAAATCGTGATTGCGTCGTCGCTGTTGATGTTCTGAATCTCGACCTCGAACGGCTCGGAGGAGGCATTCAGCGACAGGGTCAGGGCGCTGGGCAGCTCTGCTTCATTCTTGATCTCGATCTCGTCTGGCTCGCCAGCCATGTACGCCAGGACACCCACAATTCCCCCGGCGCAGGTGGCTACCAGCGCCAAAACGACCAGCAGCAGCCAGCACCCGGTCCGGCGACGGGGCCGGTCATCGTAATACTCGTCGTCGTAATCGTAGTCTTCGTGTCGTCTGCGGCTCACAATCCCTCTCCTCAGCAAGATCGCCGGTCAGATATTCGGATATCCCGACCGGCGATGGTCTGACTATTGGCTTGTACTATACCGGCTTGGCGTCTGGCACGCCACCACGCCCGCTACATCAGGGGCGAACCGGCTCGTCCCGGAAGATACGCACCCGGCGGTTCGGCTCGGAACCATAGCTGTGCGATACCAGGTGAGCGGCGCGGGCCAGGTCGTGCTGCTTGCGCCGGATATAGCCTTCCTGTGGTGTGAGGTCAACCGAGCGCGCGCCGCTGCGAATCTGCTTGATCGCGTCCTCGGCCTCGCGCATGGCGACCGTCAGCGGGTCGGCACCGTCTGCAGCGTTGTCGCCATACAACTCGAAAATATCGACCAGGAAGTCTTCCATCTGAGTGATCGTGTTGGCCCGGAGCACATAGATCGAGATGCCCATCCGTTCCGCGTCGACGATCAGGCGCGGACGGCGGCGGTAGTAGTTCTTGAGCGTCACAAGCGCTTGCGCTGCTTCCAGGTCGTCCACAATCTGGACCGGGACGCGCAATTGCTTGGATACCTGGGTCAGCCGGTTGCGGGCCACGCCATAGGGAAAGACGTGCAGCGTTTGCAGCCCGCGCGCGCCTTCGACATGGGGTTCGAACGGTTCGGCCAGGTCATACTGCGGCTCGGGCCGGGCTTTGTCGCCGTTGCGTTGATTCTTTTCGCGTGCTCCACTCCGGCGACCATTACCATTACTGCGCTCGCCGATGGTGCTTTCGGGTCGCCCGCTTTCGACCGTAATCGTGCCGTCCTCGTGGCGCGTGCGGATTTCAACCGGCAGCGGGCGTCCGCGCAGGTTGGCGTCCACCGCCGCCCCAACATCCTCATTAACCGCCAGCCGGTGGCGGGTCTGGATTTCGATCAACACGTTAAAGGTCGGGGGCGCACGGCGTTCGAGCACCGTCTTCTGCGTTCCGCGCCGCCGGGCTTCCTCATCCGACAGCGTCACCGACTCGATGCCGCCGACCAGATCGGAGAGCGTGGGGTTAAGCAGCAGGTTGTCCAGCGAATTGCCGTGTGCGGTGCCGATCAACTGTACGCCGCGCTCGGCAATGGTGCGGGCCGCCTGTGCTTCCAACTCGCGTCCGATCTCGTCGATCACGATTGTTTCGGGATTATGATTCTCGACCGCTTCGATCATCACCTCATGCTGCAACATCGGCGTGGCAACTTGCATTCGCCGCGCGCGGCCTACAGCCGGATGCGGCACGTCGCCGTCGCCACCAATCTCGTTGGAGGTATCAACAATCACCACGCGCCGCGATTCGGCCAGCACGCGCGCCGCCTCGCGCAGCAAGGTAGTCTTGCCCACGCCGGGCGGTCCCAGCAGCAGGACGTTGTTGCCTTCTTCGATGATGTCCTGCAAGATGTCGATGGTACCATACACCGCCCGACCAACACGGCAGGTAAGTCCCACCACTTCGCCGCGCCGGTTCCGAATCGCGCTGATCCGGTGCAGCGTGCGTTCGATGCCTGCGCGGTTATCGTCATCAAAATCCCCAACTCGCCGGGTCACATAGTCGATGATCTCGCGCGTGATTTCCGCTTCGTCCAGGACAACTTCGCCATCGACAAAGCGAGCCGTCGGCACACGACCGAGGTCAAGGATGACTTCCAGCAAGTCGTCGTCATTGCGCTGGAGGGTCCCCATCGCTTTGACGAGGGTATCGGGCAAGACGGCTTTCAGTTCGTCCAGGTCATCCGTTATTCGACGTTCCATAGGGGGTTTGTTTATCCAACCTTCTACCGTTGCGCCGCCAAAACGACCAACGGTGCTGCGAATGGGTGTCTTTACGCAAAGTCAGCGGTCCGTCCACAACCGGTGGATGCAGACGGCTGGCTTCCAGGCCCGGCAGCGAAACTGGTTCGGGACGCTGGGCCCGGACCACGGTGTACTTAACCATCAATACCTGGTGTGTCCATGATTCAAACTCCACTTGTTCCAGGATGCCGCGCAGCCAATCCTGGTAAGCCCGCACGTATAGATAAACCGGCAGCCGTTCCGCCTGGGGGATATGGGCCAGGGTGGACAACACAATCGTCGCTGCCTGGTCGTGAATTTCTGGATGAAAATACGGTTTGATGACAATGCCATCTCGCCCACGAACAATGGCCAAAAAACCGGCCAACTGCCCATCCCGCTCATACACCAGGCCATCGCCTGCCGGTACCATCTCGGCGTGTTGCAAAAGCTGCGGCACCGTATTGGCATACAACGCAGTGATGCCAATCGAGTCCCGGTCGTAGGCCGGGCGCAGCAGGTGTGGTTCCGCCGCCGCGAGTGGCCCTGGGTTGCGCCGCAAGATTACCTGCCGCGAGTACACCACGTAACCCGCCATCCGAAAGCCCAAAAACACCGGGTGACCTTCTGGCACTTCGGCGCGTACCAGGTGCGCCCCACGCCGCCCGGCCTCGTAGGTCAGAGCTTCCAGCAGCCAGGTCCAATCGGGGGTATGGTCACCTTTTTGGGGTTCGGGAGCTACGAACATCAACCGGGCAACGGGTTCGCCGAGCCGGTGCTGGAACTGGCCTACGTACCCGCCATCGTCTCGCCGCAGCACGATGGTCGGTTTACCCAGATCGGCCAGGGGCACAGCCGACAGGAAGGCGCTCTCCATCCCGCTTATCCCATTCGTCAGGGCACCGGTCATGTCCAGTGGCAGGAGGTGAGTGATCATGCGCCGCACGAGCGGCAAATCTAACGGTGTGACGGGTCGAGGCTCAGCTTTGCTCATGCCCAGAACCAACTTGTTTCCGACCATACAGCAGCTTACTGCGTTTGGGTCACCAAAGCGCATCTTCACCAATGCAATCAATTTCGTATGGGAGGGGGCGTTTTGTGGCCCGAGGGCGACAGTATGGTCTAGTCTCAGTTTACATTTTACCACTAGGTAACACGGACTGACAATACTTGATGTACTAAAGTAATATTTAAAGATATTTAGCGGTCACTTAAAAAATATTCAACCAATGGTTAAAGCATTGAGCACAGGCAGAATACGCGCTTTCCCAGGGGCAGTCTACGACAATAATCCGCTGATACCAGTCTAGCACAGAGTCACGCACCCAAACTGCACGGATGTTCTACGACTAACCACCGCTGATTAGCACGTCAATTGTGCACAACAGGTCCACCGAACGGTTTGACGCTAAGGCCGGAATCGGGGACACTCTGGTAGCACAAAATGAGGAGACCGTATGGTTGTCTACGGTGTTATTTTGCTGCTGATGGGCGGCAGCCTGGTGTTGAGCGTGGTGTATACCGCACGGTGGCTGCACCGGCGCTTTGATATCCCCTATGCGCTGCTGACGGTGGGCATCATCACGTATACCGTCGCGCTGGTGGTTCAATTCGTACTGATCCAGTTTGTTGACCGGGCGCTGCTTGGCATCCTGGCCATCAATGCGCTGCTGGTGGGGTTGGCGGCGGGATTCGTGGAAGAAACAACGCGCCTGTTCGGATACCAGTACCTGGCGCGTAGCACGGTCACCAAACCGCAGGCGCTGATGGTCGGGCTGGGACATGCGCTGTCGGACGTGATGTATCCGGGCTTGTTGGCCATCGGGATCGCCCTGAGGATGTTCACGGATGCCGGATCGACTGCGGATGCGGGGGGCAAGTTCAGCACCGCTGCTGCCGAGGCACTGAGCGGGATGCTGCTCATCCCCATGCACCTGGCGCTGAGCTGGCTGGTGTTGCAAGTTTTTCTGCGCGGTGAGGTATACTGGTTGTTTGTCGCCGTCTTTCTGCACACTACAGCGGAGATCATGGCGGTTTTGATTGATCCGGACAGCGCGTGGCTGCTGACACTCTGGCGTGCACTTATGGCGCTTTTCAGCCTGGGCGTGCTGCTGCGCCTGGAGCCGCCGCGCCTTAAGGAACCCTGACAATTTCGCCAAAAACCATTGCCTCAAACCGGAATATAGCTTAAGCTTAGACTATGTAGGGGTTCCGGAAACCATAACGACTTGTTGACATGACACGACGCACCAACACACCCAACCACTCAATCCTCCAAAGCAGGAGTTTTCAGACGCGGAGCCTCGCTATGAAAATCCGCCGGATTGCTTATATCGTACTTTCCATCTTGATGATTGTGATCACCTTCTTGTTTTGGTGGATGTTGGTGAAGGTTGATCAGGTTGTGACCAAGATCGCGTGCAGCACGCCGTTTGGACGCGAGAGCCGATGCGAAACAGATACCAGGTACACCAGCCCACTGTTGACGTTCGTCATCTTTTTCGTGGGCAGCTTTCTGGCGCTTGGTTTTGCGCTGATGGCGTGGAGCGATACCGTCACCACCACCCAGCCCCCCGACAGCCAGATCATGGTCCTCGAATCAACTGGGATGCTGGTGGTCCGAACCTCCGGTCCCGACGATTTGATCCCCACGCTGCCTGAGGACTAAGGTCCGTGCATGAGTCCCCTGCTGCCTTATGATCAATGGGTTGCGCTGCGCCGGTTATATATTGCAGGCAAGCGCGGCATTCAATACGATGGCCAGCGGTATGGTGATGCCGGCCCCTGGAGTGTCTTACAGCAGCTCCGCGACCGCACGCCCTCGCTTATGCGCGAAGTCACCCGCACCACGCCGGACAAGCAGATGCTGTACCTCGTGGTCATCACCGAAGCCGGGGTCGCGTTCTACGAAGCCAATGAACGCCTGCATGACACGTTCTATCCCCCCGACAACGACTAGGCTGGGGGCGAGGCGAATTCCGACTGCACGCTCCCTAACCTGAAGGACTGTCTTTGCTTATCGGGGAAATCAGATGGGCCCGAAACTGATCAAATCGAACGGTTTCAATTGTTTCGCCGCTGGCGCGACGCTCGTATTCTGTGAAAACATTGTCCTCAAAAAACGAAGACGGCTCCTATTTCAAAAACGACAGGTTGTCGAAGCCTACTATGCTTACGACTTCGAAACGATTCGCGAAATCTCTGGTGATGCGTACACATTTGCTAAGTTCGGCCACCTATCTGACAAAATACTGCAACACTTCGAGATCCACCCTGACCGGGTTGAAATTACGCGCTCCACATCATCTCCTGAAACACTGGCCGCGTGGGTTTTCTCAGAAAGCATTGTTCGCATTTTCGATGGCGATGGAGGTTTGCGAAGCACGTTTGTCCCCGAACCACCATGGGCAGGCGCGCTTTACAGCGTCGCGCTCACCGAAAATGGTTTTTGGGCGGCATTCCCCACCGTCAGCACAGTCTACTTTTATGCATTTGAAGACCCGGTACTACCAGCAATAGAACTCTACGGATTTAGTTATCCCGAGCATGTGAACGTCATTGGAAGTTCGCTGTATGTCTGCGAGATGGGCAATGATCGCATCTGTATTCTTGACTCAGCCACCGGCGAAATGAAGGACACCATCTCATTTGACGAGTCGGTTTGGAAATATCTGGAAGTCGGGGAGCATCGAGTAGTAAGACTGCAATCGGGTATCTACTTACTCGACTGATCCAGGTCAGCAAAGTCTGTTTGGCGTCGATCAATACCTGATCTATCTTTCCTCCCGCCTAAAACAACCGCCCCGAAACCAATCCCATAAGTTTCTTGTTGTTGCAAGCTGCGGTATGATTTGTGCCGTTTGACTGTGCGCGGCTGCTATAAAGGGCGCTAAAATGAGAAGCGCGCTAATTGAGAAAGAAATCACAAGCATGGGGGTCAGGAATCGATGAACAATCCATACGATGATCAGCAGCACCTGCGGGCGGTGGATGCTGGCGATATGCTCTCCCACATCGACGCCTTCGCCGATCAATTGCAGAATGCCTGGGACCTGTCACAAACGCTCCCCCTGCCAGACAGCCACCGCACCCCACGCCAGATCGTGCTGTGCGGCATGGGCGGGTCGGCCATCGGCGGCGACCTGGCCGCAGCCCTCATCAGCACGTCGTCGCCCGTTCCCTGGAGCGTGGTGCGCGGTTATGACATCCCGGCGTATGTCAGCGGTCCAGAGACGCTAGTGCTGGCCAGCAGCTTTTCCGGCAACACGGAGGAAACCCTCGCCGCAACGGAGGGAGCGCTGCACAACGGCACCCGTCTGCTAGCATTGACCACCGGCGGCAAGCTGGCCGATCACGCCGCTGCGCACGGCTATCCCCTGTGGCAGTTCGATTACGTGAGCCAGCCGCGTGCTGCGCTGGGATGGAGTTTTGGGCTGCTGGTCGGGTTGGCGCATCGCCTAGAACTGGCCCCCAACCTCGACCGCGACCTGGCGGACGCCATCACCCTGCTGCGCGAGCACCAGGCCCAGTATGCATGGGATGTCCCGTTCGACGAGAATCCGGCCAAAGGCGGCGCATCCCGTCTGGTGGGACGGCTGCCGGTCGTTCTGGGCAGCGGCATGTTCGAGGTCATCGCCCGGCGCTGGAAGGGCCAGCTTAACGAAAATGCCAAGACCTGGGCCGGATTCGAGGGGATGCCGGAAGCCAACCACAACATGGTGGTCAGTGTCGGCTTCCCAGCAGCACACGACATCTCGCTGTCGGCGCTGTTCATCACGTCCCCACAATATGATCACCCGCGTGTTCAACTGCGCCACCAGTTAACCTGCGACATGTGCCAGGAAAACAACATCCTGGCCGAAATATTCCGGCCAGCAGGCGACAGCGCCCTGGCGCAGATGCTGCACGCGATTCAATACGGCGATTACGTGAGCTTTTATCTCGCCCTGGCGTACCACGCCGATCCCACCACTATTGAGCCAATCGTGCGCCTGAAAGATAAGCTCGCCCAACATCCCTGATTTTTTTATTGACGGAGGTTTCTCAACACTATGTCCCCTAAGAAACAAGAGCACGTGCGCCTGTTCATCCCCGGCCCGGTCGAGGTACGCCCGGAGATTTTGGACGCGCAGTCGGAATGGATGGTCGGCCACCGTTCGCCCGAATTCGCCGCGCTGTATGCCAGCGTGCAAGGCAAGTTGAAGCAGACATTCTATACCCAGAACCCGGTCTACATCTATACCTCGTCCGGGTCTGGCGTGTGGGAATCGGCGTCGCGCTGCACGGTGCGGGACGGCAAGAAGATTCTGCACCTGACCTGTGGAGCCTTCAGCGAGCGCTGGGCCGAGGTCAGCCGCCTGAATGGAAAGCAAGTCGACCTGATCGCGGTCGAGTGGGGCCAGGCTATCAAACCGGAGCAACTGGCCGAAGCGCTCCAGCACGACGAATATGACGCGGTCGCCTGCGCCATGAACGAAACCAGCACCGGCGTCCGCAACCCGGTCGAAGCCTATGCCGAAATCCTGGCCGACTACCCGGATACGCTGTACCTGGTGGATGCTGTCAGTATTTACGCCGGGGCTAAGGTTGACGTGGATGCCTGGGGTATCGACGTGTGCCTGACCAGCACCCAAAAAGCATTCGCGCTGCCACCGGGTATGGCCTTTGGAGCCACGTCGCCCGCCGTGCTGGAACGCGCTAAAGAGATACCGAATCGCGGCTACTACTTCGACGTGCTGACGCTGCAAAAGTACCACGAGCGCGACAACACCCCGGCCACGCCACCGGTCGCGTTGATGTACGCCGCCGACCGGCAGCTCGACGACATGCTGGCCGAAGGGCTGGACGCCCGCTTTGCACGCCACGAAAAAATGGCCGAGATGACGCGCGTCTGGGTGCAGCAGGCCGAGTTCGAGATGTTCTCTGAAGACGGCTACCACTCGCCCACGGTCAGCAATGTGGCCAACACGCGCGAGATCGACATCAGCGCCTTGAATGCCTTTCTGCGCGAGCGCGGCATGGTGGTCTCCAACGGCTACGGCAAGCTAAAGGGCAAAGCGTTCCGTATCGCGCACATGGGCGACACCCAGCCGGAACACCTGGAAGCGTTGTTTGCAGCTATGGACGAGTTTTTGGCGAAAGAGGGCTGATTCATGACCTACCACATCCTGGTACCTGATAACTTGAATCCGGCGGGCATCGACATGCTGAACGCGGTGGAAGCATTCGAGATCACCGCGCCAGGCAAGATGTCGCGCGAGGAAACGATCGCTGCCCTGCCCACGGCCCATGCGTTGATCATCCGCAGCGGCACCACTGCCGACGCAGACCTGCTGGCCCATACCGAGAACCTGCGTGTGATCGTGCGCGCGGGCGTGGGCGTAGACAACGTTGACCTGGACGAGTGTACCCGGCGCGGTATCGTGGTAATGAATACGCCGGACGGCAACACCATCGCCACAGCAGAGCACACCTTTGGCCTCATGCTGGCCCTGGCACGGCATATCCCACAAGGGGATGCCTCTTTGCGGGCTGGACGGTGGGACCGCAAGCTGTACATGGGAACCGAGCTGCACGGAAAAATGCTTGGCCTCATCGGGTTTGGCCGGGTCGGACGCGCTGTCGCCAAGCGCGCCCAGGCCTTCGAGATGACCGAAATCGCCTATGATCCGTTCGTCCCGCCCGATATCGCGCGACACCTGGGTATTCCAATTGTGCCCACCCTGGATGACCTGTTTGCACAGGCCGACATTATCTCGCTGCACGCCGTTGTCACCGACGATACCCGCGAGATCATCAACGCCGAAACTATTGCCAAGATGAAAGACGGTGTGCTGATTATCAACGCGGCACGGGGCGCGCTGGTCAACAATGCCGATCTCGCAGCGGCGCTAAAGACCGGCAAGGTCGCCGGGGCTGCGCTGGATGTGTACGACGTCGAACCGCCCGCCACCGATAATCCGCTGCTGGGCCTGGACAACGTGGTCTATACCCCGCACCTGGGAGCCAGCACTCGCGAGGCCCAGGAAGCGGTTGGCGTACATGCTGCCACGCGCGTGATCGAAGCGCTGCTAAAGGGCAAATATACCAGCGTGCGCAACAAGCCGGTCCTGGAGAAAATCTAAGCGCCACCACTAGCAAACCTGCTGCTTACACCGCGTCAGCCGTCCGGACTGGCGCGGTATTTTTTTCCTTTTTGCGTTACCATACAGATAATCTTTGCTGGGAGTTTATAGGTATGACCAACGACGCTGACCAGGTCCCCAATCCGCCCACCGACCCGACGCTGGATGATGACGACTTCGAGGTACGCACGGTTGATACGGGTGAATTTGCCGCCATTGATCCAGAGGATGCGGTTGCAGCGGACGCCCCGACCATTGACGAGGTAGCCCCGGCGCAGCGCCTTTCGCCGGAAGGGGACGAATGGGACGACGACTTCACTGCCATCACCGTTGAACCCGAACTCCCGGTCCGCACCCCGGACCAACCGCGCCGCCGGGCAACCGCATCTCAACGCCGCAAGGCACGCCAGGCCCTGCGCGCCCGCCGCCGCCAGCAGCAAAAGGAAATCCGCGTTTGGGCCAGTTCATTACGCTCATTGCTCACGATCAGCTTTGCCGCCGTCACCATTTCGACCATTTTTTCGGTGTGGACCAAGCCCACGTTTCTGCCAGAGCGTTTTCGCAGCGAACTGGCCCAGGTGCGGGCGACCCAGCAAGTGCTCAACTACCAGCCGACCGATCTTCCCACCGCCTCCAGGCCGGTGCGGATCGGTATCATCATCGGGCACAGCGGCCCCCCGGCTGGGGCTGATGAAGGGCGCGATCCCGGAGCGACTTGCGACCGCTCCATTTACCCCGAAATTCCAGCCCAGTTCGATGGGTGGGAAGAACTCACGATCAACGAGAGCGTGGGGGGACGGGTGATTGATATCTTGCGAGCCGACTATACCCAGGTAGATCGGCTCGAAGAGTATGACGACGACCTGTTGAACTACGAAGCTGACGTGTTGGTTTCGATCCACACCAATTATTGTCTGCCGCGAGAGGGAGCCACTGGCTTCAATGTAGCCTCTGCGGCTGATGTGCGTGCCTCTCCCATGCGGGGCAAAGATGATCGCCTTTTGAATTGCATGGTGTCGCAATATGAGGAAATCACTGACTTGCCACTGCACACGGGGACCACCCGCGACATGACAGAATATCATGCCTTTTTTAAGATCAATCCCGTCACGCCGGCTATGATTATCGAGCTGGGGTTTATGGCCAACGACAACGAGATTCTGGCCAACGACCCGGAACGGCTGGCTCAGGGCGTTGTGGCCGGGATCGAGTGTTACCTGGAAACGGAAGGCCTGGCCGCGCGCTAGCGCAGGACAGCAGATCGACGAGTGGCCACATCCGGCCCTTGTCTAATATACTTTGCGCAGTATCTCTGCTAACGTTGGGAGCGAGCAACACATGGAGTATGAACTGGTGATGTACAGCCGGCAGTCGCCATGCCCGTATGTGCGAACCGCCAAGCGAGTGCTGGACCGCGAGAATATTCCCTACCGCGAAATCCACATCGATAAAGACCCCGATGCCAAACAGCGCGTGCTGGATTGGACCGGTTTCCAGTCGGTGCCAACCATCGTCCTGGCCCGGCCCGGTGAAGACCTTCCGCACGTAGCACCGGCCCCACTCGATCCCGGTGCCAGCCCCAAAGGGGTTGACCGGGGCACGATGATCACCGAACCGGGCGAAATTCAACTTGAAAAGTGGCTGCGCAAACACGGCTTTTTGGACTGATCCATCCGGTGCGGGCATAGAGCAACCGTAGGTTGATGCCACCCCGGAGCGCTCTATAATAACGACCGGGAGTAACCTTCTCGCCAAAATAGACGTTTAGTTGGATGTTGGGGGGCGGGGAGGCAACAGATGATGAATCTTCGCTTGACCCGCCGGATAATGTTGGCATTTTTCGGATTGGGTGTTTGGTGCGTGGCAGTGCCCGCCCAGGCAGCCCCACCACAACAAGCAAGCCCGGACCTGGCGCTGAGCTACGACGGGGAGTTGGCCCCCGGCGCGCTCGGTTTGCCCGGCGAACAGGCTAGCTGGACGCTGGTCATCACTAACAATGGAAATGAAGCCGTGCCAGCCGTCACCATGACCGGAACACTGCCTGCCGAACTGCGCATCGAACGCGCGGACGCGGCACAGGGATCGTTTGCCATCAACGGACAGGCGGTCACCTTCGAGGTCGGATCGCTGGGCCCGGGTGCATCGGTGACGGCGCAGATCGTGACAACAGTGATGAGCAGTCCCACCACCGGACTGCTCGCCAGTACGGCCACACTGGAGAGCGCCGGAACCACGCGTACAGCTCAAGCCGAGATCGAAGTACCAACAACGTTACCGGCAACGGGCTATCCGCCGGATGAACCACTGGAAACCAACGCCTGGCCGGTAGTTTTTGTGGGCATCGCGGCGTTTCTGACCACCGCGACGGTGCTGCTCGCCGTATTCTGGCGCTACGCTCCGCACTAACACATCTACCAGCCAGGGCTATCTACGCGGCACTCATATTCAACATAAGCAGGGGGTGTATGGCCAACATATGCCCCTTGTATCATAGCAAATGGGTTGGCGGTTTTTGAAGGTAGAAACGTATGATCCGTAGATTTTTCGCGCGCATTCGTCGCTGGCCCTGGTGGGTTAAAAGCATCTCACTGCTGATCGGACTGGGGTGTGCAGTTTGCGGAGCGGTTGCGGCGTTGATTGGCTACAGCCAGACGCAAACCAACAGCTCCGGCTACATCAACCGCTGGTTTGATGAGCGGGACCAGCGCGATGAGCTGGCGACGGTGCAGCGCGAACCATGCCCCGGCGCGCCGTTCGTGCTGCCGTCGGATGGCCTGATTGGGCTGCTGTGGCGCGATTCGGCGGCACCCTACAATGTACTGCGGCGGCATACCGGCATCGACATCTTTGGTGATGGCCAACTGGGCGAGGTGCCCGTTTACGCGGCTTTCGACGGCTACCTGACGCGGCGGCCCGACTGGGTTTCGTCGGTGATCATCAGCCACGACGACCCGCTGCACCCTGGCGAGACGATCTGGACCTACTATACCCACATGGCCTCCCAGGACGGCGACTCGTACGTTGTCGAGGATTTCCCGCCCGGCACGGCAGGCGTCTGGGTGGAGCAGGGGACGCTGCTGGGGTACCAGGGCAACTACAGCGGCGGCAGACTACCGGTGGGCCTGCACCTGCACTTCAGCATTGTCACCAGCGAAGCCGATGGCTCATTCAAGAATGAGAGCAATCTCGACAACACGCTTGATCCGTCGCCGTACCTGGGCATGAACGTGAACATCGACGGCAAACCCAGCCGCCCGGTCCGCTGCATGGTTGAGAATTAAGGTTGCGTATTGACCCACTCCCGTCCCATCGCTATAATGGCCCCCACAATTGAACACCCCAACGGGAGAGGTAGCATAGTCTGGCCTAATGCGCGCGCCTGGAGAGCGCGTGAGCGGTTCCCGCTCCGTGGGTTCAAATCCCACCCTCTCCGCCTTTCACTCGGCAGGCAAGTTTTGTCTGCCGTTCTGTTTGCATAGTCTCCGGAGGGACACCATGATCAGTCTGGCATTTGCACGCACGCTCTACGAAGGCAGTGATCCCGTCCACGACTTCGACCATGTGTTACGGGTGTTGGCGTTGGCCCGCCGCATTGGGACGGCGGAAGGCGCGGATATGGCCATCGTGGAAACGGCGGTGCTGCTGCACGACATTCACCGCGTTGATGAACAGGCCGGCTCTCAGGTCGATCATGCCATACTCGCTGCCGAAGAGGCGCGCCGCAGCCTGAACCAACTCGACCCGCCGCCCGTTCCGACCTTCATCGACGCCGTCGCCCACGCCATCGCCGCACACCGCTTCCGTAACGCTATCGAGCCGGAAACGCTCGAAGCGCAGGTCGTATTCGATGCGGACAAACTGGACGCTATTGGTGCAATAGGCATCGCGCGAGCATATGCGTTTGGCGCGCAGATGGAGCAGAAATTGTGGGGCGAGGTGCCGGAGGGGTATGGCGGCGCAGGTCCAGATCACACTGCGCATCACGAGTTTGTGTACAAACTGGCGAACATCAAAGACCGCCTGCACACCACGACTGGACGCGCCATCGCCGCCGAACGCCACGCATATATGGCGAACTTCTTCGCACGGCTGCGCCGGGAAATCGAAGGGGAGCTATAAATACAAAACACCAGGCGCTGCTGCCCGGTGTTGGCATAGTACTGAGTTGAGGTAAAGAGTGTTAATCGCTGTCTGCGGATTTTTTCTTCTTGGCGTCGTTAACGTAGAAGCCCGTGCCCTTGAACACAATCCCCACCGGACCGATCAGACGCTGCACATCGCCACCACATTCGGGGCAAACCAAGATCGGTTCCTCGGAGAATGACTGCACGCGCTCGAACCGCACGCCGCATTCGGAGCATTCATATTCATACCGGGGCATCGCGCGACCTCCTGCCACATTTTCACTTTTTTCCATCAAATAGCATACACGATTGATATAAGAATTGCATTAGAGAATCCGCAAAATACCATAAAAACCACCGCGTTGCGCAAACCCCACCGCTGCGGTAGGATCGCGCGCGTCCGCAAGCATGACTGTCGTGGATGCACGCGCAGGGGGGTATTAAACACTGATAAACGGAGTTGAACGGTTATGACTCAAGAACCAGAACGTACTGTAGATGACCTGCTGCGCGAGAACGAACCACCCCGCACTGACGACGATACCAATCCCCACACGCCGGTTACGCTGGATGAACGACTTGCCGCCGAAGAACCTCCGGTCAGCGATGATGACACGGCCCCACGAACAACGGGCAGTTTTGTTTCCCCGCTGGCGGAACCACCCGTTAACGACGGGGACACCAGCCCAACGCCCGCCATCTACCAGCGCCGGCAAGAAGGCGGAGGACA
>JAADYV010000005.1 GCA_010092855.1 Chloroflexota bacterium
ATCTTATAAACCGGGATGTCGTCGCTGTGATAGGTGTACTGGTAGGAAAACCCCTGGGCGGTGTGCCCGCCGATGGTGCGCGACAGGGGCGTGACCGCCAGTTCCAGGGTCGTGTTCGTGGCGGGTTGCGGCGGCTGGGTCCAGTCGGTGGTGTTGTAGCGCGGGCGTATCTCGTGCAGCAGCCACTCCATGATGCCGCTTTCCATCCGGTCTGCGGTAAGGTTCAGGCGCAGCTCGTCCGGTGCGGTGTGCACATCTTGCAGGGCATAGTTGCACAGCGATACGCCGTAGGGGTTCCGAATGTCGACGAACATCGGGCAGCGTCCGCTGCGCAGCGCAACATTACCCGCTGCTACGGTGCCGATGCCCAGGAACGTGTCGTCTGTTTGTGCCAGCGAAAAAACCAGGTCATTTGCCAGTTGGTGTTCCACATTTATTTCCTTGTAGGGTAGCAAAACGGTATGCCTGGACAAGCTGGGGGCGGCAGGCCAGGCATTCGAGAAAGCATCTAGCCTTTGACGCCGCCGATGGTAATGCCACGCTGTAGATAGCGCTGGAAGATCAACGCCACTGCCAACGGTGGAATCATCGCCAGGAAAAACGCGGCCATTTGCTCTGGCAGCGGGACGACGCCCGCCGAGTAGTAGAGCCGGACAGTGATCGGTTGGATGTCTTTCGACCGGTTCAGGACCAGCATCGGCCACAAAAACCCTTTCCAGGAACCGAGAAAGCCCGTGATCAGCAGCACGATGTAGATTGGGCGCGACAGCGGCAGCACGATAGTCCACAGGACGCGCGCGGCAGAAGCACCGTCCACCTTCGCCGCATCAAACAACTCGGACGGCAGACTGTCGAAATAGTTCTTCAACAGCAGAATGGTGAATGCGGCTACACCGGCGGGCAACCACAAACCCCAATACGACTCAAGCAGCCCCAGGCGCGCTGTATTGACATAGCGCGAGATGAGCAGGGCTTCACCCGGAATCATGAGGGTGGTCAAGAAGGCTAACAAAATCCACCGGCTTCCCACCGGACGCAAGCGTGACAGGCTGTAGGCGGCCAGCGTTGAAACCAGCAGCCCGGTGCCCACTTCGCCCAGGGCGATAATGAAAGTGTTTAAGAACAGCTGCGTCATCTTGAAGCGTTCCCACACCCCATCATATTGATCCCACTGGGGATCAGCCGGCAAGATCTGGGTACCCGAGTTGGGCAATTCTAAGGGCGTTTTTAACCCGGCGGTGAAAGCGTAAAAGAACGGGTACAGTACCGTGGTGGCCAGCACCAGTAGAAAAAGAGTGACGAGAGAGTAAATCAGGAAGCCATTGCGCGTGCGCAGTTCGAGGTTGGTCAGGATGCCGCGATCCCAGGTGTCCTTGACGGGCGTAACGCGCGAAATCATCAGTACCAGCCCACCAAAGATGACCAGGTAGGCACCGACACGGATGGTATACACGCCGACGATGCCATCACCAAAGGTGAAGAAAAAGTATAGAATGCTGATAATCAGCAAAGCCCCCATTGCCACGACGCCATAGGAGAACGTCAGGTAGCGCCTGGGGAAGACCATTGACAGGGCGGCGAAACCGGCGGCACCCAGGATTGACATCAGCACTAAACGGAGCAACCGTACCTGATCGCGCGGGGCGATGTCTTCGACCGCCACGTCCAACAGCCGTGCTTCCCCGAACTTCGATGGGTCTTGGAAATGGGCTTCGGCACGACGGCCTCGTCCACGAACCGCTCGGGACCATATCGCCGTTTGCATGTCACCGGTATCGGTGGTGCCGGTAACCTGCGCGTTAATGCCGATGATCACATTATCTTGTGGTTGATAATCCCCCAACGGCACTCGTGCTTCGAAGCCCCAACCGGTTTCTGTCAGGAACGGCGCGACTTCGGCGTCTGGCAGCGCGGTAGGGTCGGCGTCATCCTGGGATGTCTCGGCCCGGATAGTGAAGAGGCTTTCGGGTTGTTCGAGCAGCGCCCCCTGCACGGTGACATAGTAGATGCCTTCCGTATATTCCTCAACTTCCAGGTCGCCCGACAAATTGATGAAGAAGACCATCGATTCTTCGAGGGGCAGTTCCCCGGTTTTGACTCGCTGGCTTTCGGTAACGATCTTCACATAGAGATAGTCTTTATCGGCAGTCAGCGAGAATGTCGACGGGGTCCACGTCTCATCTCTGGTAATAGCGTTTTCCGCCGGACCAAAGCGTATCTCGCTGGGCAGCATTCGTGCCCAGTCGGCAACATCGCCGTCGATCTCAACCGTCGTAGGCAGCGGTATATAGATGTGTGCCCCGGTGGTTCCATCGTCTGTCAGGGCGTAGGTCGGGCTGTTCAAGACATCCATCTCGCTGTCAAGCGCTTGCCACCCGGTCAGCGACTCGATGGCATCGACCTCTACTTCTGCAAAGTTGCGCTCGATGCGTTCGTTATCGACCTTGATCCAGGGCAGCGTGAAGAAGGCGAGCAAGATCAAGCCACAGATAGCCAGCACCCCACCACTGATCCAGCGTGTGCGTGTCATCGTTCTATCCCTCTTCTGTTTCAGTGATGCGCGTAACATAGAAATAAAACACCGAGAACGTGAACAACACGATCATCAACACAACGCTCCACGCTGAGGCTAGGCCGAACTCGGCGCTGCCGCCAAAGCCGACCCGATAGATTTCAAGGACAGGGGTCGTGGTTGCGTTGCCAGGGCCGCCCTGTGTCATCAGAAACGGCTCCATAAAAATCTGGATGATGCCCAACACTTGCAAGATCAACAGAATCATCATCGTGGACCGGAGCTGGGGCAGCGTTACAAAACGCAAGCGCTGGAAGGGATTGGCACCGTCAATCTCGGCAGCTTCGTACAATTCGTGCGAGATGCCTTGCAGCGATGCATAGTAGATGAGCAGCGCACCGCCGAAGCCCCCCCACGTCATCATGCCAATCAGTGACGGCTTGACCAGGTTTTCATTTCTTAACCAGGAGACCATGTTATCGCCCGGCTGTAAAATGCCGAGGTCAAAAAGCAGCGAATTTAAGACACCGCCGGTGGCCCCGTCCGCAGAGAAGATGCGGGTCCAGATCGCCATCGTGACGACCCCCGGAATGAGGGTCGGCAAGAAGTAAATTAACCGGAAGAAAGGCTTGCCCACCCGCATTTCGTTCACCATGATGGCAATGAACACGGGGGGCAGAAAGCCCATCGTCAGGCTCCATCCCGCAAACGCCAGGCTGTTGAGCCAGGCGGCTTCAAAGTTCGGGTCGGCCAGCATTCGCTCGTAGTTTTCCAGGCCGACCCAACCTGAGCCACCCTTTAGCTGTACATCCTGAAAGCTGAGGACGAACGCATTCATAACCGGGTGCCAGGCAAACAGGAGAAACAGAGTGATGGCCGGCAGCAGGAACAGGAACGCCACCGCCTGCCGCTGCAAATGCAAGTAGCGCTTTTCCCGTTTGATCTCCAGGGAGAGCTGGTCAGTGGCTGGGCCCGCCAATGGAGTACCCTGCGCGACATTGTTGGCTGGCAGCAGCAGCAATAATGGCAGTCCAACACCTGTCACCACGACCAGGTTGCCCGCCAGCCCGGCCACGAACCCGATCGCGGCTCCCGCCACCGGGTTTCGGTGCTTCTTGAAATATATCCCGCCGACGGCGATAATACCGATGAGGGCAGCGGCGATGTTGGCGATGATGAGGGCGATAATTTTGCCGGAGTTGGTAATTTCTGCATCTAGCATAATGTGAAAACCCTATATTAAAGGGACGAGTGGGTAAACCCGTCCCTGCTAAGTGATCTGACTATTGCATCGGGTCCAGAATACCCGTCTGGAAGTTGCTTTCCGCTTCCTTCATCAAAGCGGCAACATCAACATCTTCATCGGTCAGCACGATGGTGACCACATCACCCAGCGTAGCATAGTAATCCTGCGCGATGAGTGAATAGGGTTCCGGAACCAGCGTGAGTTCGTTATAGTCCAGGATATCGAACCACCAGAAATAGTTATCTGAGGGCAACTCGACTAGCGGTTCGGAAGCGACAAGCACCTGGTCCCAGTATTCTGAGGCCAGGAACGGCAGGTCGGGCAGGCCTAACTCGTTGTTGTAGAGCTGGATGCCGGATACAACCTCGCCCGGTGCCAACCGCCGCCACATATTGTAGACGAAGGCGGCTTCCTTTTCGTCGTCGGTGGCCGCGCTGTCAATCATAGCGAAGTCGCCACCGATCAGCGACCGGCGGCCTTCAGGGCCTTCGGGTACGGCGGTGAAGCCAAAAGCTTCCATGTCGATATCGGGATACTGGTTGTACAGCGAGCCAATCGAACCGCCACCATGCATAATCATGGCGATACGCCCGGTAGCCATACCTTCTTCCATGCTTTCCAGCCCGTATGAGTCATACGGCAGCACGTCATATTCCCAACGCAGATCATGAATGTACTGCATCGCTTCGACGGCAACACCCTCCCCAAAGGTTGCGGTGAAGGTGCCATCTTCATTCTGGCGCACGAGATCGTCTGGCGTCGCGCCAAACCCGTAGGCGATGTTGGTGAAGTGCCAGCCCGACTCGCGCCCACCAGCAGTTACAAACGAAAACCCAAACTGGCCGTTCTCACGGTCGGTCATGACCTGGGCCATCTCGGCCAGTTCATCCCAGGTCTGGGGGGGATCGTAGTAGTCGTAGTCGTCCAACATGTCAATGTTGAACACGATCCCAATCGTATAGACCAGACCAGGCATACCGATGATCTCGTCATCAATCGTGACGATGTCCAGGGCATAATCGGCATACACCCCTTCTAACCCATATTCATCGAAGAACGGAGTCAGGTCTTCGGGTACGCCGAAAGACTTCATCAGAACAGGTTCGGTGAAGTATACGGTCGTGATGGTGGGAACATTGCCCGCTGCCACCAGGGGCGGGAAAGATTCGGGCGTGTAGGCATAGGCGAGACCTTCCACCTCGACATTGGGATACAACTCCTGGAAACGTTCGAGTTGGGCGGAGTACATTTCCAGCTTCTCCGGGTCGGATTCGGCAGGCATACGATCAACCGTGATCGTTACCTGGCGTCCTTCCGCGATCTGGTCGGGGAAGACCAACCCTGGAATCTCGACGGTACCGCCATCTTGCGCGCTGGAGGGCACAACGGCCACCGTCAACACCAGGGCAATCAAGATTAATACACTAAACTTCTTCATCGACACATCCTTTCACTCGATAAAGAAAGGGAAACCCCGCGTGGAGTTTCCCTTGCGGACTATTAGTTCTTACTCGACGACCACGAACTCAGCGACGGCAAAGACGGAGGGGTCACGCCAGGAGACTTCTTCGGTCTCGAAGAGGGACCAGGCCAGCTTGACATTGCGGGCGTTGGGGTCA
>JAADYV010000370.1 GCA_010092855.1 Chloroflexota bacterium
GTCCCGACTGGGACGGCGGCCCGAACGCGGATCGTCCACGCTCATAAGGCCCAACCAGCGCCCGCGTGCGCCGTACAGCGGCACCAGCATCAAGTCCTCAGGGTCCCAGGCCCGCGCGCCATGCCGCGAGCGACTCTCGACCATCTGCACAGTGGGCAGCTCGGCGGTGAGCGCTTCGGTCCCTTCGGCGGGCAGGAAATAACTCCCGCTGATCTTGTATTGGGCTTGCATCACACTGCGCGCCTGCTCCAAGGGGGGAGCCGTCGCCTGTACTTCCTGGAAGACAGCTTCTGGCAGCCCCGCGTGGGCTGTGCGGCGCAGCACCTGCTCACGTTCATCCACCACGCTGATCAAGACAATGTTGAAGCCGACCGTTTCCTGCACGGACTCGGCGACCTGTTTCAGCGTATCAGCCAGGCTTGCTCCCTGACGGAACAATTCGCCCAACTCGGACAGGCGGCCCATACGCTCGGCCCGCACGCGCAACTGGCGGTTGACCTCAAGCTGCTGCTGGTAGCGGCGCGCGTTGCCAATCGCGACGGTTGCCTGATCGGTGAGCGCCAGCACAAAGTTGATCACACGCTGGTCGAAGGTAGCTGCCGCTTTGCTGTAGAGATGGATCAACCCAACGGGGCTGTCCTCCAACGAAATCGGGACCACCAGCGCTGACCGCGCCTGATTGGGCAAGGGATCCAGTTCGTGGGCGTCGTAGTCCGGCACCGACAGCACTTCATGGCTGACCACAGCCTGACGTTCCAGAGGCGTGAGTTCAGTCAGTTCCTGGGTTTCACCATAACGCCGGTCAATTAACGGCTCGTCCGCCGCTGGCCAATCTTCCTGGTCCACCAGTAGCACCACGCTGACCGCCGTCGCACTGGTCGAGCGCAGCGCTTCTTGCCGGATCACGTCCAGCATCCGGTCCAGTTCCAGCGTCTGGCTCAGTTCGTGGCTGACGCGGCTGAGCGCGTCCAGCTCCTGCACGCGCTTGTGCAGGTCCTGGTCGGTGGCTTCATACAGCCGCATTCGGTCCACCATCGCCGCCACCTGGGGCGCGAGCCCCAGCATCAACTGCAAATCGTTGCCGGTGTAATATTCACCGGGGGTTTTGTTGGCAACCGTCAACTCGCCGATGCTGCGGTCCTGGATGACGAGTGGCACCTGGATCGTGTTGTAAATGTCCCACTCGGCGATAATGTCCTGATAAATATCCAGCACCCGGTGATCGTCGTGCAGACTGTTACTCATGAACGGGCGGCGCGAGACGAACACACTGCGCTCGAAGCCCGGCGCATAAGCGTCGAAATAATGCGGCTCTTCCAGGTCGATGCCCCACACGTGTTCGGGGTGCACCACCAGCTTGCCGGACTTCTCGTCGACCAGCGACACCGCGACGATGTGCGAGGCCAGCAGGTTGGCGATAGCGATAACCACCTGCTCCATCGTCTCCGACAGCGGCGCAACCTGCGATGCGATCTCGGTCACGGCGCGCAAGCCCTCGGCCTCGTGCGTGCGGCGCTGCATCTCGCGGTACAGCCGGGCGTTGTCGATGAGGATCGCGGCTTGCCCGGCAAAAATCGACAGCAAGCGCACGTCGTCGGCAACAAAATCGGTGCCGTCCAGCCGGTTGGCGACCTGGATCACGCCCAGCCGGTTGCCACCAACAACCAGCGCCGCGATCACGGTTTTCTGAATACCTACTTGCAGCGCGAGTTCGGCCAGGTCGGTTTCGCGCACGTCGGGATCGTCGCGCAAGTTGTTGCTGAACCAGGTATTCTGCCGCTGCCACAACCGCGCCACCGCGCTGCCGGGTGCGGAAGGCACATGGTAGAAATTGACGCTCTCGTCGTCCAGGCCAAAGAACGGCTGCTGGCTGGCCAGGACATGCTCGCCGGGTTCGTAGAGCAGCACGCCGCACATCTCGACATCCATCAGGGACGCAATGCGCGCCGTGATCTGGCTGTAGAGTTCGCTGGGGCTGCGCAGCACACCAATAGCCTGGGCGATCTGCTGCAAGCCACCAAGTTCGCGGCTGCGGCGCTGTTCGTCCAGATACAAGCGAGCGTTTTCGGTCACGATGGCGGCTTGCGACGCAAACGACATCAGCGTGCGCATATCGTCTTCGTCAAAGTCCTGCTGATTGTGCTTGTTGATCACCAACAGCAGGCCAATGCGCCGCGCACCGGAAATCATCGGCACCAGCGCCATCGAGTTGATGCCCATCGCCGAGCGCAAGTCGTCGAAACCCATCGCCTGCACCAGCGGCGAATTGGGATCGTTGGTAAACCACCAGGGTAGATGATGCCAGATGGTGTACAGCTCCGTGTCGGGCACCAACGTGAGTTGATAATGCTCGATCAGCGCATCTGGCACACCATAAAACGGCGGCTGGCTGCGGAACACTTCGTCTTCGTCGTCATACAGCAACACGCCGCATAACTCGGTATCGATCAGGGACGCGATCCGTTGTGTCAACTGGCCATACAGCTCATACGGTTCGCTGAGCTGGACCATCGCTTCGGCGATTTGTTGCAGGCCCCGCAGTTCGGAAACACGCACTGTCTGGTTGTGGTACATATGCGCGGCTTGCAGGCTGGCCGCCACCTGCCCGGCGACGGCTTGCAGCAGCGACACGTCACGCTGGCTGAAGGCGTTGCGCGCGCGGTCGGTCAGTTCCAGCGTACCGACCAGGTCCTGGTTGATCACCAGCGGCACCCCAACATAGCTGTGCATGTCGGATTGGAACGCTTTGGGCAGCACATCGGTGCGGGTGGTGACGTCCTCGATCAGCAACGGCTGGCGATACATGGCGATCCAGCCGCTGTAACCCTCACCCAATTCGTACACCATTGCGGCCTGGTCATCCTGGACCAGCCTGGTGCTGGCAGGGATGGCCCGCTGGCGGCGAATCGGCCTCAGGCTTTCGGCATCCGGGTCCCACAACGTGACTTCGGCTTCGTCATACTTGATCACTTGCCGGATGCTGCGCAGGATGGCGTCTACCGCCGCGTTCAGGTCCAGGCCAGTACCGGTCGCCTGGCTGATGTCGTGAATGATGCTCAAGGCGCGCAGCGGGTCGAAATCGGCATACGCGGGGAGAGACGTAGCCGTCATCTCGCGCATAACGACGACCATCTTGCGACCTTCGGTGCCGGGGATGGCGTGCGACACAGCGTCGATGCGGCGTGGTCCCAGGCGGAAGGAAGCGTGCCCGGCGTCAGCAAACAGGTCGTGCAGCGTGTCGGAGGGCTGGACCATTTGCGCCATGAGGTGCAGATTAGGTGTGCCGCCATTCACGCCAAACCAATCCCGCGCCAGGTCGTTGGCATACACCACCCGGCCCCGCGCTTCGGCCACCACCACCGCCTCATCCGCTTCGACCAGGTTGACGGGGATGATGGACCGGGTGGCGGGGGTGTCGTCGGCGCGCAGCCCCTGTTGAGTCTGGCGCACCAGGACCATCAGCCAGGCGAAGAAGATCAGGCCCGTAATAATCAGGTAGACTTCAATCATCGAAGGTCACTCACTTGCCGGAAGCGCGTCTCCGGCACTCGCTGCTTGAATGTGCCAGGCTGGATTCCAGACCGTCGTCGGGATGGGCCAGACGGTTACCACTCCGTTTCGATGGGCGTGTCTTCTTCCACCCCACCGCGACGCCGGCTTTCGGCAGCCAGTTCGGTAATTTCGCGGATGTCGGCAAACTGGCGGGTAGCATTGGAAACCGAGCCAACCGCCAACGTCATCAGCGGCACCTGCTCGTCGTCCTTCATCATGTAGCCGCGTTCGCGATCGATAAAGGAATAGTGCTGCTGCACTTCATCGGCAAATCGCTGGACCAGGTGACCGATCAGCGCATCAGGCCGGTCGGCATAGGTCACCACGACAAAGTTATCGCTGCCCGCATGGCCGACGAAGTCGTTGGGCGTGCCCATGCCGTCGAGCACCTCGCCGAGAATGAGCGCCATGAAGCGCAGCGTTTCGTTACCCGCCACAAAACCGTAGACATCTTTGAATTCTTCATAATGCACGATCTTGAGGTCCAGGTAGGCCCAGACCTTTTCTTCGCGCATGAGGTCGCGCAGCTTTTCCTCGATCAAGGTGCTGCTGGGCAACCCGCTGTTGGGGTCGGTGTAGTTGTCACGCTCAGCCCGCTCGATCTGGTTTTTGACGCGCAGCTTGAGTTCTTCGATATCAAACGGCTTGGTAATGTAGTCGTCCGCGCCCAGTTCCAGACCGGCGATCTTGTCACTGCGCTCGTCTTTCTGCGTCAGGAAAATGATCGGGATGTGGCTGGTACGTGTCGTAGAACGCAGCTCGCGGCAGACGTCGTAGCCATTCATGTCCGGCAGCATGATATCCAACACAATCAACTGTGGCAGTTGCTTGCGCGTCAGCGTCAGCGCATCTCCGCCGCGCGGGGCCACCTGGACATCATAGCCCTGCCCACTGAAATAGATGCGTAGCATGTTGGAGATATCGAAATCATCCTCGACGACCAAAATTCTGCCCTTGCCCATACAAACCTCCCCGTCTTGTGGGGCTTCGCTATAACCCTACGAACCAATCCTTTTTATCTTGAAACAATTGTATTTTACCCGAAAACATAGGTATCCCCCAGTCAGGCGGGATGCAGTCACCGAAGTCTAGCATATGAGCACCTATGCAGCAAGACACCCAGGTCCCGGCGCTCTGGATTCCGGTCGCTTGCGCCCCTAAAAACCAAACGGATTTCAACGCCACTTCCATGCTAATCCCAACCTTCCGCGTGCCTGGATTACCGCACGGGTACAGGCGGGGTCCGCCGTGCCCACCGCGTTTCGAGCGCGCGCTGGCGCACATGGGCGATATGTTCGTCGGTCACGGCGCGTTCAAAGCTTCGGAAGCCACTGAGCCCGAAGCCGTGCCGGGTGCAGATTTCACCGATCTCCTCGACCTGCTCCAGGCTGATGTGTTTGCCGACGCTATAATCCTCGTAGCGACCTTCGAGCGCCAGCGCCATCGTCTCGGCCATGCACGCATATGCTTTGCCGGGCGGGAAGCCAAAGTTGAACCCGAAGTCCACCGGCCCCGGCACCTCGCCCATGCCGCCCTCGATGACCAGCACATCGTCGCGCACCTCGGCCACGCGCACCGACACATCGCGCGGGCGTGCCACGTCACACACCACCGCCCCCGGACGCAAATGCTGGGGTTCGATGATCGACGTGGTGGCGCTGGTCACGGTCAGAATCAAGTCGGAGTCGTAGATGCTGCTGATGTCCTGGCTGGTCTGCACGCGCGCCCGGTACCCGGTACACTGCTCGCGGATGTCGGCCAGCGCCCCTGGCCGCCGCCCAACCAGCATTAGCTCCGGCACTTCGCGCGCCAGAATCTGGGAGCACACTTTGCCGATAACGCCGGTCGCGCCGACGACGGACGCCGACGCCTGCGCCATGTCGATATCCATCCGGCGCGCTGCCTCGCGCACCGCTTCGATGGCCATATAGACCGTGTAGGCGTCGCCGTTGGTCACCGGGATGTCCAGCTGTCGCGCGATGGTTGCCCCCGCATCGCCCACTACCGAGGTATACGCACCCAGGCCTAACAGCCGCGCGCCCAGCTCCTCGGCCATGTGCCCGCAGGCCACGATCTTGCGATACACGGTCTGTTCGCGCAATGACAGCATGGTGGTAGGGGTGTAGGGCGCGGCAATAAACCAGCCCTTGATCGTCTTGCCACTGGACACCGACTGCACGCCGGTGATCGCAGAGATGTAGACCGGCGGGAAGAAACGCGAAAAGAAATTGATCTGCCCTTCCGTCAGAATTTTGCCCAGCAGCGGATATTTGCGCGAGACATCACGCTTGGGATCGATGGGATGGATGATAAAGGCAAAGGTATCGTCCACGGTTTCTCGCTCGTTTTCTGTTGAAAGTCATCACGATGATGGTCACGATCTCAACCGGCGTGCACCAGTACCCTACGCCTGTGCGTGACGCAATCCTATCTTAATTGTACCGGCAAACCGGCAAATCACCTATAGGCCAAAAGGGGCGTTTTTTGCCTGCGCCCCGTCATTAAATTATATTAAATTTTCATGAATTTGGGCTACGGAGGTAGTACGTTTGCCCGCTTAGTCACCATCGACTTCGCACAGCACCATCGTCCAGGGCAGCGGACGCCGGACCGCGCGCACGGTCAGGTGTTCCGACAGCAGACGCACAAATCCCGCGCTGCTCCAATGCTGGATGTGGCCGGGTGTGTTGCCCCACGCGATCCAATACCGACCTCGTGCCAGGTTCAACACGCGCCAGATTGGTTCGCGCGGGACGCTGAACAGGCAATAACGGCGGGTGACGCGCCGTGCTTCCCGCACAAACGCCGCCGGATCGGGCACGTGTTCCAGCACCTCGATGCCCAGCACCAGGTCGTAGCTGCGATCCGGCACCGGCAGCCGCGTCCCATCCGCAACGGCGAAATACGCGGCGGGAAACCGGGCACGCGCCTCCTGCGTGACGGGCAGGTCGATGTCCATCCCCACACAGCCCGGACGGTTGAGCAGTTCGAGGATATAACCTTCCCCACAGCCAGCTTCCAGCACACGCTCATAGGCCAACGGTGCCAGCAGTTCGAGGAGGCTGGTTTTGAAGCCATTCATCATCCAGCGCACAAGCGGATTGCCCGCTGCGAACTTGTCGTAATAGTTGCCTGCCGGGCCGTAATCACCCGTTGTCGGTGGTTGATTGGTGGTCTGTAAACCCAAAGCGCATCCTTTTTAGCTGGTAAAGAGTCTCTTCATGGAGTTGGCGATTGATGGCGATCAGTTCCCCGATCAGGCCCAACATGGCGATCAAGAAGCCGATCAGAATGGCAACTGCGCCCACCACGATGGATTGAATGTTGGAACCGCGCGAGGCTTCGCCTAAGAGCACCAGCACCAGGTAACGCCCCCATAACACACTGCCCAGCAGCAAAAACGGCACCGAAATGTAGAGGAAAGTACGCAGCGGTTCGTAGAGCAAGAACAGCCGCATAATCGTCGTGCCCGAACGCAGCACGTAGCTGAAAGTGCTTTTCATCAGGCGCGATTCGCGCGTCTTGGGGTTGGTCGTCACCGACACATGGCCGACGGTCAGGTTTTTCTTTCCCGCCTGGATGATAGTTTCCAGGGTATAGCTGTAGCCGGTGAAAATGTTGATGCGCAGCGCCGCCTCACGCGAAAGCGCGCGGAATCCGCTGGGGGCATCCGGCACCGACGTGCCCGACACGTAGCGTACCACCCGGCTGCCCAGGTCTTGCAGATATTTCTTGACGGGAGAAAAATGTGCGATAGTGTGTGTCTGCCGATCCCCAATCACCATATCGGCCTGGCGCTGGATGATGGGGCGCACCAGGTCCGGGATCGCGTTGCCGGGGTACTGGTTATCGCCGTCGGTGTTGACGATGATGTCTGCACCGCGTTCCAGGCAGGCATTCAGGCCGGTGCTGAAAGCAACAGCCAACCCCTTGTTGGTGTCGTGGCTGACGACGTGATGCACGCCAATGCTGCGCGCGACAGTCACCGTATTGTCGGTGCTGCCATCGTCGATGATCAGGTATTCAATTTCGTCAACGCCGTCGATCTGGCGCGGCAGGTCAGCCACCGTCTCCGGCAGGGTTTCTTCTTCGTTCAGGCACGGAATCTGGATAATGAGTTTCATTGTATCAATCGTATCGTTTGGCGCTGGTGGCGCTGGATAGACCCAGTTCACGAATGCAGGCGCTTATTGTGGCGGACAAACACCAATCTCGCAAGCAGCACGCCCACAATTTCAGAGACGGTCCAGGCGAGACGGGCCAACACTGCAATTGCCAGCGGTTCCGGGTCAGCGACAAAATGCCCCATCCCGAAAATCAACACCGCGTCTCGAATGCCGATGCCGCCCGGCGCGCCGATCACCAGGAAACCGACTGCCCATGCGCCAGCAAACAGTCCTACCACCTGGCCCCATTCGAACACGCTCAGGTGAGCGCCGAACGCCGCCGCCAGTGTCGCCAGCCCACAGCCGATCACCAGCCAACTGAGCACGTAGCTAACCACGATCTGCACGAGCTGCCGCGTGGTCAGGACGTTGTCGCCCAGTTGCAGCGCGCGCAGCACACGCCCCACGACCGGCACCTTCAGCAGCATGGCGCGCACACGCCCGGCTTGCAGCGCCAGCCCGCCACCGATGAAGACCACCGCGCTCAGGCTCAACAGCAGCAGCACCGGCGGCAAGTAGGGATACCCGGTCAGCGTAGGCAGGCCCAACATGCCCAGCAGCACTGCCGCACTCACCATCAGGGCCGTTTCCCAGAACACCGACGCGACACTCTGCGCCGCCGGGACACCGCGCTGCGTGTAGAGATAGCTGCGTCCGGGCAATGACCAGATGCTGCCGGGCAGGTATTTGGCCAGCATGCTGAGGAAAAAAGCGTGCCAGACTTCGATTTTGCTGAGTGGGCGTCCCAGGGCGCGCAAGGCCAACCACGAGCCTACTGGCAGCGCGGTCAGCCCCACCAGGAAAAAGAACTGGGCCGCGACCAGGCCCGTCACGCTGACATCGAGCTGCTCATCCCGAATCTGGTCCCATTGGCCCTGAATGTAGCGCACCATGAAGACCACGATCACAACGATCAGAATCACCTGGGCCAGCCGCCGGATCACGGGCTGCCGCATCTTTTCCCGCGCGGTATCCAGCGTGGCCCAGCGCGTATTGTTTTGACTGGTTTCCAACAGAGGCTACTCCCACGGCTCGAGGAAGGCTTCCTCAGATTCGATCTCACGCGGGTAGCGCCGCTTGTGCAGCTTGGAGACCGAAGCCCGGACCTTGTGATGGTCGCTTTCCTCGTAGGCAATGTTGCGGTTCAGCACGCGGCGTTCGGGCGAGGCAAACAGCACTACGTCGGACTCGACCACGCGACCCGGCATGACCACCATGCCCGACCCGATGCGTACGTTATGCCCCACGCAGCCGCCCAACACCGGCTGCCCGGTATCGCCCAGGCCGCCTTCGCCGTCCATGGCACGCAGTGGCACCGGCAGCAGGTTGAAGTCGGTGAAGGTATTGCCCGCGCCCACAAAACTGTTGCGACCCACCACGCACATTTGCAGGCAGGTGTTTTGCGCCACAATGGTGTATTCCATCAACGTGGTCATGAACAGCGCCGCCCGAAACGGCAAGAAGCAGTTGTTGCCCACCACGCTCAGCATTAGCTGGCAGCCCTGCGCCACGTTGACGTTGTCGCCGATGATGCTGTTGTCGATGACCGCGCCGGGGCCAATATAACACCCGCGCCCGATAGTGGCCGGGCCGATGATGACCGCCGAGGGATCGATGACCGTACCCTCCCCAACCTGCACCACCGGCGAGGAAGACAGCACCTGTTTTTGCTCCAGAATGGCGCGAAACAGCAGCCTGAGCGTAAACAGGTTGTGGTCGGAGACTTTTTTCTCGAAACGCTTCCCACGCGAAAATACGCCCAGAATCACATTGGCAAAATAGATGTGCACCCACGCATCAATCGACAGGCACGAGCGCTCGGTCAGCAGGTGTGTCAGGTCAAGATCGCGCCCAACTTCGCCTTCTTCGCCACCCGCCCGGATGTTGGTCATCGAGTCTGGAATGTTGTAGTAGCCGATTTCCTTGAAGTCGCTGAAGATCGGGATTTCGCGCCACTGGTTCGGCTCGACATAACCAAACGGGAAATACCACAGATCGAGCGGGTAGTAGAGCGGACGCCCGTTGATATCACACACCGGCTTGAGGCGCGAGAGCGGCACGGCATACTTGCGCCACGCGCGGTCCTCGGCGGGCATCACGGCCCGGCTGGGCAGACGACTGGCGCGCGCTTGCTCGAAGAATTCGGAGAAGAACTCGCGGTCGAAATACAAGTTATCGCGGTAGACCACGATCTCGCCGCCTTCGGGCGCAACCTGCGGCAGATCATGCACGGACTGGAGCGGCAGCTCCACTGGGCACGGACCCAGCACCTCGTCCATGATGTCCGCATGGTGAATTTTGAGCGGCTGGTTCAAAATGCTCAGATCGCGCGCCGGTTCATTAAAGGGCGGGATCAGGAAGTCTTCTTCGATGATAAATTTACGCATGGTGGGTACCTTTTGCCTGTACTGCCTGTGTAGTAGGCCGATAGCGCCTAGTATGCTGCATCCAGCAGCGTCCGGCAACTTTCGCCCACGATCTCCAGTATAATCCCTACCATCAGGTAAAGACAGGAGGAGCGCCAATGGTTCGAGTGCTGGTTGTGCTGGTTGTGATCGCTGCCGTATGCGCCAGTCCAAAACCCGCCCCTGCCCAGGCGGACGTAATCACCGTCAGGGATAGCTGCACGCTGGTTGACGCCATCATGGCCGCCAACGCTGATATCCCCGTTGGCGGATGTCCGGCGGGTGACGGTTCGGATGTGATCGAATTGACGGCGGACGTGGTCCTAACCGCCATCGTCGAGGAAGATTGGGCTAACAGCCGGGCTCTCGGACTGCCCGCGATCACCAGCACCATTACGCTGGAGGGCAATGGATACACCATCCGCCGCTCAGACCAGTCTGGAACGCCAGATTTTCTGCTGATCTATGTCCGGGAAACGGGTGACCTGACCCTCAACGATGTGAACCTCTCCGGCAGTTCAACCCCTGTCGTGCCCACGCTGCATGACAGCGCTATCATCAACGAAGGCCGTTTGACACTCACCGACAGTACAGTCACCCACAACGACACTACTGCGCTGCTGAACTCAGGCACAGCGACCATCACCGGCAGCAAATTGAGCAATAACGACGGTTACGGCCTGGCTAACTTTGGCCCGGCAGACATCACTGATACCCTGGTCAGCGGCAATAGTTGGGCGGGCATCTTGAACTACAGTTCACTGGGACCACTGACACTGAGCGCAAGCGCGATCCGGTCCAACGGGGGCGGTGTAGGCGGGGGCATTATCACCTATGGCGACAATGTGACACTGTCCGATTGCAGCATTGAAGATAACACCGGCAGCGGCATCCACAACGAGGGTACGATCACCATCACCAACTGCGACATCGTGCGTAATCTCGCGGGCAGCGGGGGCGGTGTGTATAACAACCGGGGCACCGTAACACTAGTAA
>JAADYV010000371.1 GCA_010092855.1 Chloroflexota bacterium
AAGCCCTGCGCCCGCTGATCCCCGACGGCATGACGATGCCCGAAATGGCGCTGCGCTTCATCCTGTCGCATCCCGTCGTGAGCACGACCATCCCCGGTATGCGCAAGCTGCCGCATGTCGAGCAGAACATCGGCACGAGCGATGGCCAGGGGCTGTCCGCCGATTTGATCGAGAAGCTGCGCGCGCACCGCTGGGACCGCACGCCCACCGAGTGGTCGCAATAGCCTAATCCGGCAACATTGGGGCGAGCGTCACTGCCGGGAACAACTGGCAGGCGTTCGCTCCTGGCCCACACACTCATGACCGATCCCCACATCATCGTTATCGGCGCAGGTGCAGCAGGCTTGATGGCCGCTGGACAGGCTGCCCAACTGGGAGCCGACACGCTCCTGGTCGAGAAGATGGATCGCCCGGCGCGCAAGCTGCGCATCACGGGTAAGGGCCGCTGCAACCTGACCAACATCACGCCACTGGACGATTTCGTCGCGCACTTCGGCGACAATGGGCGCTTCCTGTATTCGTCCTTCTACCGCTACTTCAACGCCGATCTGGTGGACTTCTTCGAGCAGATCGGTGTGCCGACCGTGACCGAGCGCGGTGGGCGCGTCTTCCCGGTCAGCAGCGAAGCGCAAGACGTGGTCGATGCGTTGGTGCGGTGGGCGCGTGACTGCGGCGTGCGGCTGTGGACCGGGGCGCGGGTCGAGGAGCTGCTGGTCGAAGAGGGGCGTATCGCGGGCGTCCGGCTGACGAACGGGCACGAGCACCGCGCCTCCGCCGTGATCGTGGCCACCGGCGGCGCATCGTACCCCGGCACCGGCTCCACCGGCGACGGCTACCGGCTGGCTGAAGCGGTGGGGCACACCATCGTGCCGATTCGCCCAGCGCTGATTCCGCTCGACACGGCGGGCGAGACTGCCGCCAAGCTGGAAGGGCTGAGCCTGCGCAATGTCAATGTGCGGCTGAAGATCGACGGCCAAGTGTGCGCCGAGGAATTCGGCGAGATGGTGTTCACTCAGTTCGGCGTGTCCGGCCCGGTGATCCTGACCCTCAGCAAGCGCGCGGTGGATGCCCTGCGCGCGGGCCAGCACGTGCGCCTGTCGATTGACCTCAAGCCCGCGCTGGACGAGGACCAACTCGACGCGCGACTGCTGCGCGACCTGGACCAGCACGGCAAGCAGCAGTTCCGCACGCTGCTGAAGGGGCTGCTGCCGCGCAAGCTGATCCCGGCGTGTATCTTCCTGACCGGCATCCCGGCGGCCAAAGTCGCCAACAAGATCACGGCCAAAGAACGCAAGCGACTGCTGCGCTGGCTCAAGGATTTTCGGCTGGATGTGACCGGCCACCGCCCGCTGGCTGCCGCGATTGTCACCGCCGGGGGCGTGGCGCTGGACGAGGTCAACCCGCGCACGCTGGAGTCGCGGCTGGTGCCAGGGCTGTATTTCGCGGGCGAAGTGCTGGACATCGACGCCGACACCGGCGGGTATAACCTGCAAGCCGCATTCTCGACCGGCTGGCTGGCCGGCCAATCGGCGGCAGAGTCACTGTAGCGAACCGTTGCCGCGCCGCGTGGCGAGTCGCTAATACGTCAGCGAGCTTTTGCTGCGCGTCTTCTGCAATTCCGCTATGGGGGTGCGGTTGGCGATCAGGTCCAGCGACAGGTCGATCACCTCGTTGGCCTCGTCGGGCGTGGTGCAGCCAATCGTCACCAGGTCCTGCGCGCGCAGCGTGCTCCACACAAACGCCAACCCCACCACCGGCAGCAGTCGCCCCGCCGCCAGCGGTTTGATCGTCATGACCGGCTTGTGCGCCTTGTGGATGATGCTCATCACCCAGTCGGCCTCGACCTGCATCAAGAAGCCCGCCGCATTGTAAATCTGGATATACGTCTCGATATCCGCGCCGTTGCTGTCGGCATACCCAACTGCCTCTGGCATGTGCGTCGACAGGCCGGGGATCATATCCCGCTCGCGGATCAGGGTCGTGTAGCGATCAATGTCGCGGATGGTGCGCGTCATGCGGTCGATCAGCGCATCGGTCACTTTCTGGTGCGGCAGGCAAAAAGTTGCGCCGAGCGCTTCCGTCTGGTCCAGCACACGCTCTGGGTCATCTTCTTCCGGCCCGCCGGGTGTGATGTTGAAGCTGGGCGTGAGAATGCGGATCATGCGCCGTCCTGCACGCTGTTCGGCTTCCTGGATCGCCTCTTCCAGCTTGTCGGATAGCGGAGCCATCACCGCGTCCACCCCGCGCGCGAGAAAAGCAGTCAACACAGCGGTCATCCGTTCGCGCGTCTGCAACTCCCTAATGAATTTGTCTTTGGCCGGGGACGTGTGCGAATAGCCCAGGAACCAGTTGGTTCCCACAACCAGACGCGACACACTCACTTTGCCGACGGTGGTCCGGGGAAAGTCACTCATTGTGGCAGCCTCTCTAAAAACAACCTTGCATTCATTCTGGCACCAAAGACCGCCCCGCGCAATGGCTGTTGCGCTGTTCCATTGGGTAAGAACCAGCATAGTACGCAGGAAGATGTGAACGGGTGCTTTTCCTCACGCTAACAGCGTGAATTGATCATATTCATCGGTTATTAAATACCCAATTGTGACAAATCCCTCGCCCCACAGAGTATATCCTGGTAAGGAGTTGACAGGCCGTCAACTATCACCACACGCACCTCTTCGATCGGATCACACCATTCGGCATGGTTGTGCCGGCACGACCGACTTCCAGATTTTCGACTACGTTGTCACAAGGAGAAGTCGTGTTATGCGTAAACCTATTTCCCTTCGCTTTTTGGTCCTGGCCGGATTACTGCTGCTGGCTGTCGCGTCGACCGTGTACGCCAGTGATTCAGTCCCCCAAGCGGACCAACCTGCCCAAGAGGATGATGACGATGACGATTTTCCACAACTTGTTGGCGAAGCTTTGATCGCCCAACGCTGTGGTGATTGTCATTCGAACCGTTTCCTGGCGGGCGTAGATGGTACTACCCGTTCGCGCGACGAATGGGCGTCCGCCGTCGACCGTATGATTGGTTACGGCGTGTTCCTCGCCTCCGACGAGCGCGAACTGGTTATCGACTACCTGGCCGCCCAGGACCCGGATGACCTGCTGGCCGCTGATGAGAGCCGGATGCAGCCCGCAGAATACGATGCGCTCTATGCCGATGCGCTCGTGAACCTGCGCTGCACCGACTGTCATGGCCGGTCGCTGGTCGCCGGAGTCCTCCCCGACAACCGGGGTCG
>JAADYV010000372.1 GCA_010092855.1 Chloroflexota bacterium
CGAATTAACGTGTCCCAGTAAGCGGCAACTTCGCCTTCCCAAGCTTCCAGGCTATGCCGCAGCACCCGGTTGATCGGATCACTCATCGCGCAGCCGGGCCTCAAGATTATCTACTTTGCCGGTCAGCGTTTCGACCTGGGTCGTCAGCCGTTCGATCAGGCCCAGCATCTGCGTTTGTTGTTCCTGGTTTACCTGCTGGACACCCTGCCCCCAGTTCGCCATGCTCTCAGCCATCGACTCGCCCACGCGCCGCCCCTGTTCGAGCATGAGTTCCATCGATTGCAGCACGATGTCAGTGTAGCGTGGGGCTAACTCACCCCACAGCTTGGCCGTCTCCGCCAGGATTTCTTCCGGAGTCAGCAATGTTTCTTCGTCACCGAAGGACTGCCGGATCGTTTCGTTGACATGGTTCTGCATAAATTCCAGCGCCGCGCTGAAGTGGGCGAAATCTGCGGTGCTATCGCTTTGCACGTGTTTGATCATGCCGCGCCAACGAGCCGGTTGGCCATTGCTCTCCTCGCGGATAAAACGCAGCATGAATGACACAACTTCTTGGTTCATCGTTGACTCCAGGTTCTGGTGCGTCTAGCATAGGTATACAGCATGTGGGTCACAGTCGGGTTGCAGACAAGACGGACACTCATGGTGGGGAGACAGCTTCTCCGTTGGCAATGCGGTGATATAACGCGGTGGTTTCTTCCATGGGCAGCAGGTCAAGGCCTTCAGTCAGCGCCTGACGGCATTGCTCATAGGCGCGCAGGGCCAGCGGGCGGTTGCCGCGCAGCGCGTGACCGATCATCATCAGCCGGTACGCTTCTTCCCAATAGCGATCAATCATCAGCACCGACTGGCACAGGTGAATCGATTCCTGGTAGCCTTCCCGCCGCAGCAGCAGCGCTGCCAGCCGCATCGCGCCGGAAAGATACAACGTTTGCAGCCGCTCGCGTTCCAGGCTGGCCCAGTCTTCGTACATCGCGTCCGGCAGATAATCGCCCGCATAGTGATCCAATGCTGCCCGGTATTGGTCAATGGCGATGTCGGTGTCGTCCCGTTCAGATCGGGCCGCAATTTTAAGGCCCTGCCGGAAGTCGGTGGCGTCAATCTGGATGTCCGCGTCCGGGTTAAGGCCATAGGCCAGCCCACTGCGCTGGATAAAGCTGGACAACGTGCGCGCGGGGCGATCAGGCTCAAGCGCGTCATTCAAGGCATTCAGCGCCACCTTGAAGTCCCGGTCGGCGCGGTTGTCGTCTAGCGTGGGCCACAGGTCCGCCACGATGCGTTCTTTGGGCAGAATGTTGTGGCTGTCATTCAAGCGAGCCGTGACTAGAAACTGGAACAGGCGTTGGGCTTTTTCGCGTTTCCAGACCACATTCGGCAATAGCTCGCCCGTTAACCATACACGGAACATTCCCAACGTCTGCACGCGCAGCGATTTCGTCATCGATTTCCTGATTACGCACGGTTAAAAGAGTGTATTTTTGTTAAGTGCTGGTTCAATACTAACACGATTTAGTGCAAGTAGGGATCTCTCTTTTCGCCAGGCAGTTACTCCATCACGCGCAAGGCAGCAGGCAGGTCCATATCCCGCATCCGGCGCACCAACAGCAGCGGGGTCAGCGCAACCAAAACCACGCCCATCAAGATCGACAGTAAAACAGTCCTGATGGAGACGACCACCGCGAAGCTGGCTTCGGGCAGCACAACCGGCATACTGAACTTGTAATACCCAGCCACGACCGCCATGCCTAACCCAAACCCGATCAGGGTACCAAGTATGCCCGTGATCAGGTTTTCGAGCATGGCCATGCGCGCGGCAGTGCGGATGCGCAAGCCGAAAGCGAACATGGTCGCGATCTCGCGCACGCGCTGGTTGATGTTGATGTTGGTGGAGTTAAACGCGATCAAAAACGCCAGTGCGAAGGCCGCGATCTGTATCCACGACAGGAAACTGATCGCCTCATCCAGAATCGACTGCATCGAAGCCACCGAGTCCTGGATGGACACCACCGACGATACGTTGGGGTTGTCGAACAACGCGCGGCGGGCCTCATTCGGGGTAGTGCCGGCGGTGGGGATAATGTGCACCAGGTTCGCCTGACCCTCCATATTCAGAAGGTGGGTATCTTCGAAGTTGATATAAACGTTGGTGCGCCACAGACCGGCATGAAACGCGATCACCGGCAGTTCCGTTTGTTGCATGTCGTAAAGGTCCAGCGAGAGCGGCGCGTCACGGCGGGGCAGATTGAGGCTGAGCACGGGCTGGCGATAGAGATGCTCCAACGAGATGGTGTCGCCCAACTCGACGCCCAGGTCCCGCCCGGCTTCGGGAGCAATGATCAGGCCGGGTGTGTCGGACTCCACCGTGCCTTCGATGATGGTGGGTGTCCACACGGTGTTGTGCAGGTCCATCGCTTCCAACAGGATCGGGAATTCGGTATCGCCATATGACAGGGTTCCTGCTGTACGCAGCGCGGCGGTGGCGTTCGACACCGCGGGCGATAGCGCGACGCTGCTTACTTGCTCGGAATTCACGGGAACAGGCTGGTTGAGAAAAACCTGTAGCCGGTCGGGGTGGTCCTGATAGTATTCATCTTCCAGTGATACTATGGAATTTCTCGCCGTGTCGATCATACCCGTCATGCCCACCAACATCGTGACGGCGCTGGCAATGCCCAAAACGCTGAGCAGCGTCCGGCGTGGGGCACGCAGCAGATTGCGCACTGGCATCTGGACGAAGCTCTTGCCGGGTAAAGGCACTCTTGTTGCCACGCGCGTCAGGCCACCGGACCTGGCGACCAGGTGCCCGGCGGTGATGGCGTCAACGGGCATCACGCGCACGGCGCGCCACACCGGCAGCAGCGTGGCCGCAAAGGGCAGCACCAACCCCAGGATCGCCGCCTTCAAAAAGATGTCGAAATGGAACAGGCGATCATAGACCGGGGTGGGCACCAGCCCCTTCATCCAGGCCTCACTCGCTTTGCCCATCACCAACCCTGCCGCCAGGCCAAACACTACGCCCAACAGCGCGATCTGCGCGCCAACCAGCAGCGGGCGCAGCATCAACAGGTGGCGCGGCAAGCCCAATGCCATGCTGATGCCGATTTGGCGGCGCTGGGCTTCGACCAGACGGGTGGCCAGATTAAAGGCCGCAAACATGGCGCTGGCCAGAAACAGGTAGGCGATGATGATATAGAGCTGGTGATTGATGTCGATCTGCATATAAACGAATTCGTGAACGACATCTTCTTCGCGCGTAGTGAGGGTGAAGCCGACGCCGGGGAAGTGCTCTTGTAGCGCTGTTTCAAGTTCGGCATACACCACGTCCCGCTCTGTCCCCTCCCCCAGTGTCAGTACCAGGTTATTCACCATCCCTGGCTGGTTGGTGAGGTCTTGAGCCGTTTGTAGGGGGACAAACACCACCGCATACGCATTCTGCGCCCAGTAGGTGCCGTCGTCGGTAACGATCTGCAAGTATTCAGGCGCTGTCCCGTGCCCGACGTATTCGATTTCGTTGAGGAACTCGTTGTCGCTCAGCGTGATGGTGCCGCTGGCTGGCAGTTCATAGTAGTTGGCAAAATGGGAGTCCAGGATGGCTACCGGCTGGCCATCGTCTTTGGCGTTGAAGTCACGCCCGGCGTAAGTGTAGATGCTGTCGATGTGCGGCCCCTGGTCCGAAACATCCACGCCAACGATCCTGCCGCGTACCAGAATATCCTGCGAGCCGGTGGAAGCATCGACGAATTTAGGTGCAATCAGGCGTGCTTCGGCCTGGTCGATCCAGTCTGTGTGGGGGATGCTGTCCACCGCTGCCAGCAGCATTTCCTGGCTGACATACCCCGGTGCGGTGAACTCCACCCGCAGGTCGTGCATGTTCAGCAGAGCATAACTCTGGTCGGTGGAGTTAGTGCGCCAGGGCGTGGTGCTGCCCAGCCCGGCATACACGCCGGTTCCCAACGCGATGATCAACGCGATCACCGTCACCTGTACCCAGCGCTCGCGCAGGTCTCGCCATGACCAGCGCAGCCACAACTGCCAGTTACCTGCCATGCATCTCTCCTCCGCCGTATTGGCCCATAGTTACCACTATAAACGCAAGTGTGCGTTTTCCGCAGAAAATTCACGAAATTTTGGCATAGATCAAAAAAGCCAGCGGCGCGAGTCTCCACTGGCTCGATTGGCGCGATGGCGGGGGAAAATAGTCCTAGCCACGCCCATAGACCGGCACGGACGCCCCGGTTACCGCCCTGGCCGCATCGGATGCCAGGAACAGAAACACGTCTGCGATGGCTTCCGGCGCGACCCATTTTCCGTGATCGGCGTTGGGCATATCTTTCCGGTTTTGTGGAGTATCAATCGTGCCGGGCAGCACGCAGTTCACGGTGATGCCGTTGTGTTTTAGTTCCGCCGCCATGCTTTCGGTCAGGCGGATGACGGTGCTCTTGGAGGCAACGTAGGCGGCCATGTTCGCGCTGCCGTGCAACGCTGCGCGTGCTGCCGTGTGGATGATTTTGCCGTGCTCGCGCGCTAACATGTGCGGCACGACGGCTTGCGCCAGCAGCAGCACCGTCCGGGCGTTGAGTGTTTGCATGAAGTCCCAGGTTTCGAGTGAGGTTTCGTGCACCGGTGTGCCCATCGTGAAGCCGCCCACCGTGTTGGCCAGAATGTCGATCTGGCCGAAGTGTTCGACGGCCTGGCTCACCATCGCCTGGGTGGAGTTGGCATCGGTCAGGTCAGCGGCGAGCGGGAGGAAGCGCTCGCTGTCGGCAATGTCGGGGAACAGGCTGGATAGCCGGTCCGGGTCCCGATCCACTAGCACCAGTTTAGCACCGGCTTGATGAAAGGCGGCTGCTACTGCGCTGCCCAGGTTGCCACTGGCCCCCGTGACGATGGCAACGTGTCTGCTGAAGTCAAACATCGCTAGATTCTCCTTCCCGCCCGGCGCTAACGGTCCTGGCCGCGATCAAGGTACATTTCCAGCAACTTGACCGCCATCGACAGCGACAGCGTCATCACCAGGTAGGTAATGGCCATGATATTGTAGACCGGGAAAAACACGAACTGCCCGGTTGCGCGCGTGATGCCGCGCCGGGTGATGTCGGTCACTCCCAGTACAGAAACTAGCGAACTTTCCTTCAGCATGGCAATAAAATCGTTGCCCAACGGTGGCAGAATGACGCGGATGGCCTGCGGCAGCACGATAAAGCGCATGACCTGCCAGCGCGTCATGCCCAGGCTGCGCGCGGCCTCACGCTGGCCAATGCTGATGCTGTCCAACCCGGCCCGGAAGACTTCCGAGAGGAACGCGCTGTACGACACCGCCAGCGCAATGATCGCGCGGTTGGCGTTGGGAAAGTCGCGCGTTTCGAAGTTCGCCATCCGCGATCCCACCCGGCCCAGGTCGAGGTCGAATGACCACCCACCGGTCACATTAAATGTTACGACCAGGTGCTCGAATGAACTGCCCAGGTCTTGAATGTTGAGGATAATCTGGGGGATCAACGCCAGCGCCAGGTAATAGACCAGCACCAGGGTGGGAATGCCGCGCACCAATTCGACGTAAAAGGTCACGGCCTGGTAGATAAAAATGTTGGATGAGCGTCGCAACAGGGCGATGAGCAACCCCAGCACCAGCGCCAGCGCGTATGCCGTCACCGAAATCCAGATCGTAGTCCAGATGCCTTCGCGCACCGCGTCCCATACACTGACGTAGGTGGTGTCACGGCTGGCCCACACGATGAACACGATGATGCCCAGCGCCATGACCAGCAGCCACCAGGGAGCGCGGGTCAGCTTCTGGATCATAATGTTGCGTTTTTGCGGGTTCACGCGCGGGGTGGTTGGGGTATTGTAAGAAACCGTCATCGAAATTTCCACAGTAGAATGCATAACATCGGGTAGCTACCCTAATGATACCCTGCGTATGGCGACCGGGCTATCACAAGCGGCGTGTTTC
>JAADYV010000373.1 GCA_010092855.1 Chloroflexota bacterium
CAGGTATGCGGGAATGCGCCGGGTTTTGATGATGTTGATCAGGTGCATGACGGCGAAACTCACCAGCGCCGCCACCACGATCACGCCCGTGAGGTCAAACATCTGGGCCAGCGCCAACCCCAGACCCGCCGCCAGGATCGGGTTCTCCAGCAGCACAATCGTAATGGCCGTCATGCCCGCCGCACCCGCCGCCACCGGTGACAGGCCGGGGATGACGTTCATGGTCGCCAGGCCAATGGCCGCGCCACCAAACATCAACGGCAAGAACGGTCCACCCTTCCAGCCCGTGCCCAACAGCACACTCGATGTAGCGATCTTGGCCAACCCGATCAGCAGGAAGGTCATGGTGCCGGTGGAATAGGCGGTCTGGAACAGGTGCGCCATTTCGTGCTGGCCAGAAAAACGAATAATGGGGAACAGCGCGGCCAGCAACCCCAAGACCACACCGCCCAGCAGACTGCTGAGCACGGGGCGCTTCTGTGTAAACATGGTATGCGTCTGGAAAAAGTCGCGGATGGCGGTGAACAACTGGCCGCCGACTGCCGCCAGCGCACTCACCGGCACGACCAGCACCAGGTCTTGCCAGTGCCAGGAGTAATCGGTTTCGCCCAGGTAGCTGCCGATGAAGACGTGCCGGGCCAGCAGCATAAACGCGATACCACCCACCACGCCACCGAGGACCAGCAGTATCTGCGCCAGCGAGGGCGGCCAGTGTTTCTCGCTGCGGTCCAGCAGCTCTGGGCAGCAGCGCCCGACATACTCTCTCAGCCAGAGGCTGAACCACGTCACCATGCCCCCGGCCAGCGCCATCAACGCCACTTCCAGCCCCAGGCTGGCGCCCATCAACAGCGAGGCGGACGCAATCAGCAGGCCCTGCGGCAGGTGCTTGTAGTCGAACTGGCCAGTTTCTTTGAACTCGTGCAGGGATTCTTTGAACAGCTTGGGATAATCACCGAGGTAACGGCGGCACAGGCCCACCACCAACCCGCCACTGGTCGTCAGCGCCAGGATGTAGGCCGGGTGTTTGCCACTGAACCCCAACTGGCGCGGAATGTACTCCCAGATGGTGTCAATTCCTTCATACAATACCAGGATTCCGATCCCGGTCCCCACACCCAACAAAACACTAAAACCAATCGTTATCGCCACCACAATCATTGCCGAACGATGTTTTTTGTGCATTCCGCCTACCCAGAGTTGTGTTGTGAATACTTGTCGTAACGTTAACACAGCGCAGAGTCACCACCATTATTATGGCGGATTCCATGCAGCAATTCAACCGGCAAGGCAGGCTTTTAATGGATTATTCACAAATTCTGGACAGCACACGGGGAAACGGTCAGGCGTCGGGCAATTCAACCCGGCAGGCGTTTAATCCCAGCCGGCGCGAGATGGCGGCGCGGTTGTGGGCTACCAGCCGGTAAAACGGCTCCGCCAGCACAAAAACAGGTGGCAGCGTTCCTATCGCCCCTATGCTTCCCCACACGCCCGGAAGCGCGCGCATCGCCCCAAAGAATGCGCGTGCCCCCCGCCAGCGCCGCCCATCCGGGTGGACAAGATACAGCGCCCGGCTGGTTTCCTCGCGCGTCAGGCCCGGCGCGATGCTATCCAGGTCGGCGGTCTGGTAGGCGACAAAGTGCAGCCGCCCGTGCCGGTCGCGGCGTTTGGCCTGCCGCCGCGACGCCTGGCAGATGCCGCAGTCGCCATCGAAGATCACGGTCAGGGGGATACGTAGGGTCATGGTAACTCGCCTTTGGATCGCTGTGCCACATGCAGAATGTAGCGCAGCGCCGTGTCCGCACCAATTAGCAGCCCGTTAAATTTCCCCCACCGCGCGAACCAGCGCGTCAATGTTCGCGTCCGGCGTCCCGGCATTGGTGCCGCCGCCGGGCGCGAGCACCAGCCGTCCGCCCGCCCCCGTTATGCACGCCCGTCCCGCCGCTTCGACCTGCTCCGGCAAGCCGTACTGCATGAGCGTGACCGGCGCGACATTGCCCATCAGCACCTTATCGCCCACCGCCGCCCGGACTCCGGCAATATTCATCTCGTGGCTGAAGTGCCACATCTCGAAGTCCAGCGCGCCGATGTGCGGGGCGAGGTGTTTGCACGGCGTATCGTTGTGGTAAATACGCACCAGCCCTTCGAACGCGGCGAAAATGCGCGCGAGGAACGGCTGGGCCAGCTTCTGGAACAGGCGCGGCGACAGCAAGCCCACCACGTCGTCGAGCACCATCACGCCGAGCGGGTCGCGCAGGCAGTCGAGTTGTGCGCGCAGAAAGCGGATCGTCGTCTCGGTGAAAACCTCCAGCGCGGCATGAGCGGCATCCGGTTCTGCTGCTGTGGCCTCCAGGAAGCGCGTCAGCCCCAGCACATGCCCGGCAATGGCGAACGGTCCCCGCGCAGCCACAAACCGGACGCGGTGCGGGTCCGGCAGATCACCGCCGTGTTCCAGGTTCCAGTAGCGGCGCAGCACGAGCGGCATCAACCCGTCGGTGTGTGGATCGGGCACAGGCAGCGTATCCCACGTGCCTGGAGGTAGGTCCAGGTGGCGCAGCGACGGCGGCTGGTCCGCGTGCCACACCACCGGTACGCCAAATGCGCTGGGTTCGTTGGCCATACCGTATTCCACCCACAACCCCGGCAAAAAAACCACCTCCGGAAAGCGCGCCATCAGCCGCAACTGCGCCGCCAGCCAGCGCTCCGGATAGAGGAAATAGTCGAGCATGTGCAGTCCGGCCCAGTCTGGCAGGAATACGCAGTCCATACCCACTGCCACCGGCACCTGTTCCGCCGTCTCGCCGTGCACCGTGCGCAAAAAGATATCCCAGGCTGCTGCGCTTGTCATGTGTTTTCACCTGTTTTCCCGGCTTGGCAAAATGCCGCCGCGTGTCTATAACCAATAAACCAGAAATTCA
>JAADYV010000374.1 GCA_010092855.1 Chloroflexota bacterium
CGCCGCTGCTGGCTGCGCCGCTGCTGGCTGCGCCGCTGCTGGCTGGGCAGGTGCCTGCGCGGGATCGACGGCTGCTTGCGGGGCAGCTTCTGCCGGCGCAGGCTGGGCCGGTGCTTGGGGCGGTGGGGCTTTGGCCTGCGGTTGAGCCGACGGTGCGCCACCGGTAGGCGGTGGCTGGACGATGGCAGGCTGCGGCGGCTGGCCATCGCTCTCGACTGCTGCACCAACGGGACGCGCCAGTTCCGACGCAGTGGGTTTGCGCACCACAGCATCTGGTTCGAGTTCGGTGGGGGCTTTAGCACGTGGCAGCGGGACGCCGACCTGGATGTCCAGCCCGCTCAGCACCCGGGCCAGCGCGCGCGCCATTTCGCCCGCCGACTGGTAGCGGTGGTGGCGGTCTTTGGCCAGTGCGCGCATGATCACGGCTTCGACGTCCTGCGGCAGTTGGGGCGCAAATTCGCGCGGGGACGGCGGCGGATCGTTGATGTGTTTGTACATCAGCGTGAACGGCGTCTCAGACTCGAACGGCACGCGCCCGGCCACCATCTCGTACAGGATCACGCCCAGCGAGTAAATGTCGGTGCGCGCGTCGACCGCTTCGCCGCGCCACTGTTCGGGTGACATGTACGCCGGTGTGCCCAGCACCGCGCCAGTCGCCGTCAGGTGGCGGGACGAGGCCAGCATCTTGGCCAGCCCAAAGTCCATCATGTAGATGTTGTCCAACTGGTCGATCAGGATGTTGTTGGGCTTCAGGTCGCGGGGGATGATGCTGCGCCCGTGCGCGTAGTCCAGCGCTTCGGCAATCTGGGTGGTATATTTCCCGGCCATTTGCAGCGGCAGCGGCCCCTTCAGCAACCGGTGCCACAGCGTTTCCCCCTCGATCACGCGCATGACCAGGTAACACAACATACCCTGCTGGCCATAGTCATGCACCGGCACGATGCGCGGGTGCTCCAGGTTGGCAATCATGCGGGCCTCGTGTTCGAAGCGGTCGATGAAGGCCGGGTCTTCGGCCAGCTCCTCGGCCATGATTTTGACGGCGACATCGCGCTGCATGTTCAACTGGCGCGCGCGATACACCGTCGCCATGCCCCCTTTGCCGATCCGCGACTCGATGCGATAATTGCCAATTGTTTGTCCGAGCAGGGGATCGTAACTACTCATCAACTTGCACTCCCCTCACAATACCTTGTCCATGATAGCCACTCAGCCATGACGATTACTGCCCTGTGGCCGTGTCTATATTGCTGGTCGCTTTACCTAATGTTCTACCCTGATCATGCCCGAAACCCCCACCTGGCGTCAAATATGCAGCAACGTTCCCCTAATGTACTACGCACAACGGCTGCCGGGGTAGCGGCACAACCGGGTCCAGAGACAAAAGAGCGGCCCACGCAGGAGCCGCTCTCGAACAGGTTTCTGTGTGCAGCCGCTAACCGACCTGCCCCGCAGGAGTGGCCACCGGCTGGGTAGTCGTCTGAGACGGGGCCGGAATGAACAGCTCGTCCCCGGCGTAGATCATGTTAATGGTGGCCGGAGTCAGGCCGTTGGCCGTCATCAACTCGTACATGCTGACGTTGTAGCGCAGCGCCAGCCGGTACAGGTTGTCACCCGGTTCCACGAGGTAGGTGAACGGACCGAAAGCCGGGTATGCGCCGCTGACCGTGCCGGATTCAGTGACCGCAGTCGTGCCACTTTCGGTTGTCGTTGCTGTCGCAGGCAGCGGGCATGGAATGGTCAGCGTATCGCCTGCGCGGATCAGGTCCGCGTTGACAATGCCGTTCATTTGCGCGACCTGGTCGATGGTCACGCCATAGCGCAGCGCGATCCGGTATAGGTTTTCGCCGGGCGAGATCAGGTGTTCGCCACAAACCGTACCTGCCGGAGCGGGCGTGCCTTGCACCAGCGGAGCCGCAGCGCCGGGTTGTGTGGGTTGAGATTCAAATGCGCCCGGTTGGGTTGCGACCCCCGGTTGAACCGGCGCAGGTTGCAGCAAGCCCTGCGTGGCCAGGTAGCGCGCAGTGGCCGTCGCCACGATGGACGTGGCCGTCATCTGGCTGGAGCTGATCGGCGTGCCCTGCAGGTTGGCGCTGCCACTCCCCCCGCCCTGGCCCGCACTACTGGCCACCGAGTCGGGTGGCGGCGGCGTCACGGCAGAGCGCTCGCCCATTGGTACGCCTTCCGCCGGTGCAACCGGCGCTACCGGCCCAATCGCCTCAACCGGGAAGGGCGTATAGGTCGGGCTGGGGCCGAAGGTGGGCCAGAACCAGGGCGTAATGGTCGGCGTCACACTGATGCTGGGCGTCATGGTCAAGGTCGGGGTGCGCGCGGGCGTTTCCCCGTCGGGCGGCGGCTGGATGGTTACCGGCGTAAAAGTCGGTGGCCGCGAGAACTGCGTGGTCGGGCTGGGCGTGTACGTCAGTGTGCGCGTGGGCGGAACTGGCGTGTAAGACGGCGTCAGCGTCGGAGTCACCGGCGTCGGGGTCAGCGTGGGCAACTGGGTCGGCGTGACCGGCGTCGGCGTAAGCGTGACGGTCGGCGTAAGCGGTGTGAAGCTGGCCGTTGGCGGAACGAGGGTGAAGGTCGGCGTCACGGGCACAAACGGCGTTGGGCTGGGCGACGGTGGTATGAACGGCGTTGGCGAGGACCCGATGAAGATCTGTCCCTGGGTGGGCGTCACCGTCGGCGGTAGAACCAATTCCGACGCGCCGTCTGGGCTGGCGCTGCCGGTCGGCGTGGTCGACTCGGCCCCTTCCTCGAAGCCCGGTACCGGCAGGAACGTCGACGTGGGCGACAGTGACGGAGTCGGGGACAGCGTCTCGGTCGGCGTCAGCGTCGGTGTGACCGGGGTCGGCGTTTCGCTGGGCTGCGGGGTTTGGGTCGGTGTGAGTTGTTCGGGCGTCGGCGGCGTGGGCGTTCCTGATCCCTCGCCCGGCGACTGCACACGGTCGGGGGCCATCGGATCACCTTCGACGAGATTGGCGTCGGCAATGCCATCGCCGTCGGTGTCGATATTCACATCGGGCATGCCATCGGCGTCCGTGTCCACATTCACGTCCGGGACGCCATCGCCGTCGGTGTCAATATTCAGATCAGGAACACCATCGCCGTCGGTATCCACATCAGTGGTCATATCGGTGTCGGCATCGCCGTCGCCGTCAGGAGGGACGTTGTCCTGGCTGATGACGTCAGCATTCACCTGGCCGACCTGCGTGGGGTCCACGTCGTCCCCTGCGGGACGATAACAACCAGACAGCACACCTGCAAATAGTAGCGCCAGCGCCACCACAATGAGCGCTCGGCGGGCAATTGTCTGCATAACATCTCTCTCCTGGGAGCCTGCGTGCGAGTACCTCCCGCGTTGTTCCTCTGATGGCAGTTTACCATTAAGGCTCACTCCGCACAAGCACGCCGGGCCACCCACGAACGATTTGGCGAATCGCCTGGATCGTGCGCATAGCGCGTATGGCGCAACGATTCGTCGCCTGGGGCGCAATGTCGCCTGTCCCTGCATCGTCGCCTGTGGTGCTCAAACCGCTTCGCTACCAAGAGCCGCCAGGCTAAGTAGGACAAAAGTCCACTGAGGGACTCCCGCGTTGTCGTTCGCCATCCGCGCAATTGCCGATAACAGAACCGGCCATCGGAGGGAAAAACCGAGTCGCTTGAGCAGACTGCTTTTCATGTAACCGCACGGTTTTGAGCCTGCGGCGCATGGGGCGTATTGCCTTCCTGTTCGAGAAGATGGGGCAACGCAGCTCGCAGGGTTATGGGGAGGAGCAGCCTGTTAGGGCAAAAATTAGAGACTCCCGCCCCCACCAAACATTAAATTTGGTTAAAATCGCCTAAGCATTTCAACCGCCGTTTCCCCTGTGAACGCCTGCCCCCGATGGCGTTTAGCCCATGAGCACGCTACAATGTGAGTAGCGGCACAAAACGCGGCACATCGAAACGTGACACGTTGAAATGTACCGCCAACAAACACAAACGCAGATCACCTGAGGCGAAAAACCCATGTCGAGCAAGGTGCCCACCGTCACCAGCCCCCCCTGGAACCGCAATACCAAGATCATCATATCATTGGTGCTGTTGGGGTTGGTAGTGTTGATGGCGCTGCGCATCAACCGCTCGGCGTGGACGGCGGTGGCGCTGGCCATGCTGCTGGCCTACCTGTTTTCCCCGGCAGTGGCCTTTTTCGAGAAGCGCCTGAAGATGGTGCCTGGTTATGACAACCGGCGCACGCTGGCCGTGCTGGTGACATGGATCGTGGTCGGGGGTGGATTCTGGCTGGCCGGGGCGCTGCTCATCCCGCGCATGGTCGAGCAGTCGCGCGAGTTTGGCGAACAATTGCCAGAGATGATCGAGAGTACCCAGGCCGACCTGGAAGAACTGCTCAGCACACCGATCCAGGTGGGCGGCATCGAGCTGGTGCCGCTGGAGGAGCTAGAGAACGCCTTCACCAGTGACAGCGACAGCGATACCGAAGGCGAAACCAGCGGCGACGCAGTCAGCAACCTGCTGCAAAGCACGGTCACCTCACTAGCGGCACCGGCCATCAATGTCCTGGGCGGCGCGCTGTCGTTCATCATCACCACTGCGCTGGTGTTCGTCATGTCCTTTTACCTGATGCGCGATGGCCCCAAGTTCGTTGAATACATCGTCAGCGCCACGCCAGAAGCCTATCGCGGGGATGTGCTGCGGCTGTTCCGCGAACTGTCCCGCATCTGGAACGCCTATCTGCGCGGCCAGTTATTATTGTGTCTGGCGGTGGGCGTGGCGACCTATATCGCGGCCTCGATCCTGGGGCTGCCTAACCCGCTGATCCTGGCCTTGATCGCGGGGGTGCTGGAGATCATCCCTAACTTCGGGCCGGGTCTGGCCATGATCCCGGCGGTGCTGTTTGCGCTCACGACCGACAGCTCCACGCTGCCGGGCATGGAAGCGGGTATCGTGTTTGGCATCGTCACCGGCCTGACCTACATCGGCATCCAAAACCTGGAAGCCATGTTCCTGGTGCCGCGCATCATGGGCGGATCGCTGGACCTGCACCCGGTCGTGGTCTTGATCGCGCTGCTGTTTGGCGCAAGCCTGGCGGGGGTGCTGGGCGTGGTGCTGGCTGCGCCAAGTGTGGCGACGCTGCGGCTGTTTGGACGCTATATCCGGGGCAAGCTGTTCGACGAGGAGATTTTCTCGACCGAACCAGCCCGCGCCGGGCAGCAGCGGGGCGCAATCTATACCCTGATCCGGTTCTTCTTGAGCAAGCGTTTTCCTGTGCGGCCCACCGAAGAACTGCTCGACCGCCAGCCGCTCACGGCAGATTTGTTCGACACGAGCCCATCCGATGTGACGGAATGGGTCCGCTAGCCGTAATGTAATGTAGCACGATGGTTCGCGTATCGACTGAGATTGACCAACAAGCAGAAGGGTAGAAAGCTGTGGAAACGACACGCTCGTCAACAGCGCTGCGGGCGCAACTTGTGGTGCGGCCCGCAGAACTGGCAGACCGTCCGGGGCTGGAAGCCATCGAAGCCCGCATCTGGGACGGTGACGACTATTTGCCGCACGTTATCGATGACTGGTTCAACGATCCGTATAACGGGTTCTATGTGGCCGCGCTGCACGACCAGATCGTGGGCACGGTCAAGCTCACGCGGTTTGCCGAAGGGGAATGGTGGATGGAAGGGCTGCGCGTTGATCCCGACTATCACCAGCAGGGCATCTCGCGCATATTGCACCACTTCGTCATCAACCAGGTTCGGCAATATCGCTATGGCGTGGTGCGCTTCACCACGTCGTCGCTGAACGTGGCCGTGCACCGGCTGGCGCTCCAGACCGGGTTCGAACACAAGGCCAGCTACCTGCCCTATTCCGCCCCCCCGCTCAACGAACCAGTCCAGACCCTGGTGCCGCTCACGCCCGCCGATGCGCCGCGGGTGCGAGCCTGGCTGGAAGGGTCGCCGCATTTTGCGCGCGCCCAACGCAGCTACGAATCCGACTGGTCGCTTTATTACCTGACCGATGCGCGACTGGCAACCCGGCTGGAAACGGGCCTGGTCTATGGTTGGGGCGAACAGCAGCTCCAGGGCGTGGTGATCGTCAACCCCGCCCGCGACGCGAGCTGGCCGGACAGCGAACTGCTCAAGATCGCGTACCTGGACCCCGGCGCAGACGTGGCGGCGTGCCTGCGCGATGTGCGGCGGCTGGCGGCCTTCCTGGAACGCGGCGGCGTGCGGCTCAAGGCGCTCAAACAGCCGGAGCGCATCCAGGCCCTGGCAAACGCCGGGTTCGAGCGCGAATGGGACGGCGAAGTGTGGCTCTACGCCCGCGACCTGAGCCTGACGCGCTTCGCCCAGGTGCTTACCGAGGAACTACCCCCTTTGTCTTAAGACAAAGCGTTGTCGTAAGACAAAGCCTTATCGTTGATAGCGCCTATCGTTGATCGGACCCTGTCATGGCTGGAGAGTGCATGTCAATTTCGGGGCGAGGTGTTTGTGTAGGGGCACTCCTTGGGGTGCCCTGGGTAGGGCCAACGCACCGCAGGTTCTCCCCTCCCCCTACAGATTCCGTCTCTCGCGCTGGAAAGTTGCCCCAGATTTGGAATACACCCTGGCTTGAGGCCGTGTTGACATTTGCGCTCAAGACATCACCATGCACAGGCACAAATGCCAACACTACCTGGTTTTTTGCTTTTAGCTGACTGCTGATCGCTAAAGCTGACCCGCTTTTTTTCGAAGGAGCCTTCAAGCAGTGTCGCTGAAATCAGAAATCCTTGACCGCCTCCCCTACATCGGCAGGCTGCGCGCCGACAACCGGGCGTTGCGGGCAAGCATGGGCCGCTTCCCAGCCGGTCATTTCTATTCTCCGATTCCGAGCGAAACGGATGTCCGCCGCCACCTGAAACAGCTTGAATCCCCCCTCGACAACCCGTGCCCCGACATCGAGCTAAACCCCGATGCTCAGTTCGCCCTGTTACAGGCGTTTGCCGAATACTATCCCGATGTGCGCTGGCGCGATGAGCAGCAGGCGGGGCTGCGCTATTATTTTGGCCAGGAAATGTTTTGTTACGCCGACGCGATCTACCTGTACAGCCACTTGCGCCATACGCCGCCCAGCCGCATCGTGGAAGTCGGGTCCGGGTTCTCATCGGCGCTGATGCTCGATACCGCCGAGCACTTCCTATCAGCGCGGCCCGCGATCACGTTCATCGAGCCGCATCCGGAGCGCCTGCACCGCCTGCTGCGCCCAGACGATCAAGCGTGGGTCACGGTCATCGAGGACGAGGTGCAGAACGTCCCGCGGTCCGTGTTTTCGGCATTAGGGGCGGGCGATCTGCTCTTTATCGACTCCAGCCATGTCGTGAAGGCCGGGAGCGATCTGCTATTTCTCTTTTTCCATGTCATTCCACACCTACCCCCCGGCGTGATCGTGCACTTTCATGATGTATTCTATCCCTTTGACTATATCCCCGACTGGTTTGCCATGGGCCGGTACTGGAACGAAGTCTATTTCCTGCGCGCTTTCCTGGCGTATAACGCGGCGTGGCGGATTCGTTTTTTCGGTTCCTACGTGGGCATCCAACACCAGGAGTACCTGGCCCAGCACATGCCCTGGTGCTTGCAGAATCCCGGCGGCAGCATTTACATCGAGCGCGAAAGCAGTTGATATGTCGAAAACGAGACTCCGCTAAGCGGCGCTGTGGCAGCATGTTACATAAGTCGGACGCTGTCCGACGTGGCAAACCGCCGCGCACCAGGAGCGTCACCTGGGCGAAAGAGTCCAACCTCTGAGCCGTGTTCACCATTCAGGACGTGGCCTACAATGTCGATGTGGATGCCTACGTGCGCGCGCGGGGGCTGTAGGGGGGTGGCCAGCGCGCCCCTTCCCTCGCTGCCGGTAATCAGTACGACAACAGAACATAACACAGAAACAGTGTAATAACCAGCGGGCTATTGCTAGCTCCTAAGCTTAAGCGTAGGCGAGGCGAGGCGATTCTTGCCCGCCCAGGCACACGCTGGTATTATTTAGACCATCATTTTGAGGTCGTGGGCCTGCGACACAGCATGATCCCCGCCACTGGTTTTCACCTGCTGGACGCAGTCGCCCAAACATAATAGCTACAGGAGAAAACAACTTTAATGAAAGCCTCTATCCTGCGCACAACTCTCATCCTGGTGTTCACGCTGGTGGGCCTTGCCGGGTGGGCGCTGCACGACGTGCCCACCGCTGCCGCCTATGCGCCGGAATGCCCCGGCGTGATCGATGGCACTGACGCCTACCACCACGTCCCGCTCGAATATGCCACCATCCAGGCTGCCATCAACGCTGCCAGTCCGGGTGACACGGTCTGCGTGGACGACAACGCGGCCACCTACAACGAAAACCTGACTATTAGCACTGCCAATATTACGCTGCTGGGTGCGCCCGGCTCAGACACGGTGCGCGGACCCGGTGCCAACGCACCGGTTATCAGCCCGGCTGCCGGGCGCGCGCTCCAGATCAACGCCAATGCCGACGGCGTGACGGTGCGCGGCTTCCGCATTTCGGGCGGCACGTCGGGCATCTGGGGCCTGGGCCCGCTCAGCGATGTCGTCATCCGCAACAACGAGGTCAGGAACGTTGATGGCCCCGGCATCGGCCTGACCTCGGACGTGGCGGGCGATGTGGTCAACGACAACGTCATTATACTCAACCTGGTGCACAACAACGACGCACAGGGTATCTACATCGCGACGAGCAGCGGCTCGTGCCCGACGGGGGACGGCAGCGACACCCCACTGCGCAACAATATCGTGGCTAACAACGACCTCTACGCCAATATCTGCACCACCGGCTGCAATAGCTACTCGTTTAACCTGCAGATCAACTGCGCCGACGGCCCCAACCTGATCATCGACAACGACATCCGCGACATCACCGAGTCGGGTACTGATGACTTCGAAGCGGGGGTGTATCTGTTCAACACCACCAACAACACCTTCACCTGCAACGCCTTCACCAACAACACGGGTGTCGGCGGCGATGTCTGGCCGGTGTTCGCGATGGTGCTGTGGCACCCCGGCACTGCGCCTGGCCCCAACAACAACCTGGCCTACAACAGCTTCACCGGCAACGAAGTGGCCTACAACCAGTTCACCAACAACACCATTGCCGAGAACAACTGGTGGGGTGTCTCGCCGCCGGTCACCATCGGACCCAACCGCATCGAAGGCGGGGTGGACTACAATCCCTGGCTGACGGCAGCCTCGCAGGTCAACAACGGCTGCCAGCCGCCCACCCTCGCCAAGGCGTTCAACCCGCCCAACATTAACGTCGGCGACACGGCGCAGCTCACCTTCCAGATCACCAACAACTACGCGGCGGCGTCCCTGTCTGGCATCGCGTTTACGGACCAACTGCCGGGCGGCGGCGGCATCACCTACACCGGCGTAATCAGCAACACCTGCGGCGGCACGCTCGACACCACCGGCAACGGCAACACCCTGCTGACCTTCAGCGGCGGCAGCATCGCGGGCCTGGCGGGCAGTACGTGCACCATCGTGGTCAGGGTGCAAGGCAACGCCGACGGTACCTACGACAACGTCACCAGCAACCTGTTCAGCTACAACTCCACAGGCACCAGCAGCTCCGGTGCGGATACGTTGATCGTCGGGCCGCTGGGCGACGATGACGACGATGACGACGATGACGACACCGGCGACGACGATACCGGCGGCGACGTGGTCGTCACCGATCCGGGGCTGAGCAAGACCGGCGTGCTGGGGCCGGGGCAGTTGGGTCTGCCCGGCGAGCAGGTTACCTGGACCATCACTGCCACCAACCCCACCGGCGCGACGCTGACCAACGTGGTCATCACCGACACCTTCACCCCTGCGCTGAGCATCGACAGCGTGACCACGTCGGCGGGGTCGGCCACCATCAACGGCCAGACGGTGACGGTCACCATTCCGGCCCTGGGCGCAGGCCAGGCAGCCACGATCCAGGTGGTGACCACCGTCGAGGGCAGCGGCGGCGAATTTGCCAACACCGCCACCCTGACCGCTGATGGCGGCTATTCGCGCACGGCCACTGCCACCGTCAACACCATCAGCAGCCTGCCCGCCACCGGCTATCCGCCCGACGAGGAGTGATCGCTGCCGTGGGCCCCAAACCGACAGCTACCTGCACATAAATAGCACAAGAGGCGCGAACAGTTGCGCCTCTCGTTTTGAAAATTCGGGGTGAGCGGGATGCTACCGCAGCGTTTCGGAGCGCGGGTCCATGAGCACCAGCAGCCCGAAGAAGCCGACGTTGGCATACAGCAGCGGGGCCAGAAACGGCGCGCCCCGGATGAAGCGCTCCGCCACGAATTCGCCCTGTGTGGTCAGGTTGTCTTCGATGTGAAGATACGCGCCCACCAACCCGATCACGATCAGCAGTACCATCGCCAGGGTGTAGGTCATCAGGTCGGTGCGGGTGGGGCGTTCCACTATGCCCAGGATAGCCGCCGCGAACACGGCAAACATGCCGAACGCCGTCGGCACCCACAACCACGAATTTTCGAACCCCGTGCGCGCATGGTCGAGCACACTGCTGATCACGGTCGCCAGGATGCCCAGGCTGACCATCAGGAAGTAGGCGCGCGTTTTGCTCAGCGGCAGCGGGAGATGCCAGCCGCCGGGCAAACGCAGTCGTCCACTGTCGGGCGGTTCTTCGACCCACGCCGCGCTGATGCCCCACAAGCCGACCAGCGAGAACATCAGCGGGCCGACGACCGGCGGACCCCACACCAGCAGCCGCACCGTGAAGCGTTCGCCTGCCGGTCCGGTGGGCAGCGAGGCACGGATGACGTGATAGTACGCACCCAGCAGCCCGACTCCGATACTGACGACCAGCACCGTTGTCGCCAGCATTGTCGCCAGCGGGCGGTAGCGCAGCGCCATCATGCCCGCAATGAGCAGGATCACGCCTGCGATGGGGCCGAAGATAATCGGCGTCCACTCGCGGGCCACGATGGTGCCGCTGATGTTGTGGGCCAGGAAGATATCCACGCCCAGGAAAATCTCGTTGACCGCCGCCAGCAGCAGCATTGCCTGGTCCCGCGAGACCGGGATGCGGATGCGGCGAATAGGCGGCGCGACCGTCGCCAGGTGATACATGGCTAGGTCCCACCCTCGGACGACGATTCTGCCAGCGGAGCCCCGGTGTCTTCCTCCAGTTCGGCAGATGCCTCGGCCACCACGTCCGCGGCAGCTTCCGCTTCGGCCCGTATGGCGTCGGCCATTTCGCGCAGTTCGGCCATCGAATGCAGCACCTCATACGCGCCGTGCCACTGGGTATAGTCCGGGCCTTGCATCCAACTGCCAAACTTGGCCGTGCGGCCCCAGTGATGCCATAGATTGAAATGCTCGAACTCGATGGTTTCGTCGAAGGGCTGCGGCGAGATCAGGCCGTCTTCGCGCAGCGGGAGGAATATCTCGTTGCTCTCGACCACCCAGTCGTTGATGGCGTAGACCAGCTCGTCACCGCGCGTGTAGAACTCATCCACGAAATTCGGGTTGTGGCATTCGGTGCAGATGGTCTGCATCTCGACCAGGTTATCCTGCCAGGCGGGACGGCGCTCGCTGATCGGCTGGAACAGGTACCACGTCAGGCGGCTGCCCACGTCGTGCGAGGTGCCTATCGCGCCAAACCCGCTGATGTGGCAGGTCGCGCACGTCGGCGCAGGGAAGTCGCTGACGGTCAGCGTGCCGGGTTCGGCATCCCAGTTCCAGTTGTCGCCATCGATCATGTAGGCGATGCCGTGCGGCGATTCGAGGAAAATCTCCCACTGCGGGTGATCGGGACCGATGTGACAGGCATTGCAGGTTTCGGGACGGCGCGCCTGTTCCAGGCTGAAGGTATGGCTGAGGTGGCAGGATTGGCACTGGCCAACCGAGCCATCGGCGGCGGGCCTGCCGATGTTGTGGCAGCCTTCACACGCGAAGTACGTGACCGCCGGACCCTCCAGTTCAAACAGCGCATTGCGCTCGTCGTTGGGGTTGATGCCGACGGCTTCGGGAATCGCCTCGAACATGGCGAGTTGGTCGGCGTTCAAACCTTCCAGGCCCACCATCGCCACGTAGGCCGGGATGCCGTGCCGCGAGGCCAGGAACTGGCTGGTTTCGGCGTTGTGGCACGTTTCGCATTTGGCGGTGGTCGGCTGGTTGAGCACGAAGGTATCGAAGTGGTCTATCGCGCCGGGATAGTCTTCGCTGACGACGTGGCACTCTTCGCACAACACCTCAGCCGCCGCCATGGTGCTGTAGCCGTACTGCTCGACGATGCCGGGCGTGGTGCGGCGGTGACAGTCCACACATTCGTTGTCACTGTTGGCCAGGGCATTGACGCGCTTGTCCGGGTCCGACGACTCCTCGTCCCCGATAGCGGTGATGATCAGGATCGCGCCCAGCACCAGCAGCACGCCAACCCCGGACAGGATCAGCACGCGACCCGTCGGCAGCAGGCGCACCAACAGGTTCTCTTCTGCGCGGGGTGCACGCTCCTCGGTTTGTGGTTCGACTCCGTTGTCTTCTGGCATATCGGTCATACTATCCTCCCCTTCTAAGTATTTGGTATTGGGTGGTTAGTTCGCGCTATGTTTGCAGATTTACCCCTCCCCCTGGCTCCCTCTCCGCTTGGCGAGGGTTGAACCTCTGGCTCGCGGAATTGTAGGGAGGGGTAACCCAAAGGCACCAACAACTAACAACCAAAAACTATTCACTAACCACCACCTACAGCAGCACCAGCAGCAAAACCAGCCGTGTCTGGGCGGTGATGCTGTGGGGCAGGTGCGGCGGCATGTGGACCCACGTCCCGGCTTGAGCCTGGTGCCGGTCCTCGCCCAGCACCACCTCGGCTTCGCCCTCCACAAAGACCAGCATCGCCGGGCGCGCCGCCGTGTGCTCGGAGAGTTCCTGGCCGGGCGCGAATCCAAACAGGACGACCTTGGTGCGCTCGTCGCTGAAAACCGTTTGGCTGATGATGCTGTCGTCTGGTAGTTCGGGCAGACGCTCGATCAGGTTCTGGATGAACGTGTACAGGGGCCCCCTCCTTCGCTGGCGTAGTTCCGGTTTGTCACGCGGGACAGTTATACGTTTATTTAGAGTAACAAAACAGGCATGAAAAAGACTTGATCTGGATCAAGTCTCTAGCAATCTGGGTTGATATATTGGGGTATTTTGCGTGGGGTTACTGCATGGCTACCGTGTCGAGCAGGTCGCGTCGTTCGATGATGACTTCATGCCGGTCGAACCGGATCGCGCCGAGATTCTCCAGCGTGCGCAGCGCGCGGCTGATGGTTTCGGGCGTGGTGGCCAGGTGCGCGGCGATCACCAAGCGTGTGATGCCGGGGCCGCTGAAGGCCGGGCGCTCGGTTTGCTTGATCAGGAAACGCGCCAGCCGCACCGTGACCGAACACAGCGTCAGGTCGTCGATCTGGTCCACCAGTTTGCGCATCCGGTCGGCCAGGATGGTGATCACATGCACGCCCAGGGCCGCGTCCCGGCACAGTTCGGCCAGCAGCGTCTCCGTTTCCAGCGTCCAGGCCACCACGTTGCTGAGTGCCACCGCGCTGGCGGGATTCGTGCCTCCATCCAGCGCGGGAATGTCATTGAACGAATCGCCCGGCCCGAACAGGTGCAGGATATGCTCGCGCCCCTCGGTGTTGAGCCGGAAGACCTTGACGCGCCCGCGCTCCACAATCCACAGCCCCGCCGAGGGGTCATCCTGCCAGAAGATGACCTCCTGCGGCGCGAACTCGCTGCAGGTGGCGTGCTGGGCCAGCGCAGCCAGCCGGTCCGCTTGCAGGGTGCGGAAATATGGCAGATCGGCCAGCCGCTCGCCCAGCGAAAATTCAGAGGACACCGGTGTACACATCCCCGCCTACGACCCGGCCAGCGTGATCGTGGCCGGAACCGCCAAGCCTGCCGTCGCCGTGACCGGGCCGACCGTCTGCGCCTGGTCCGGTTGGGCCTCTGGCGCATACGTCACCTGCCAGTCGCCCGGCCCGGCCAACAGTGTCTCGCCTGAGGTGACCACGGTTGTGTTGCTGAGCTCACCCTGGGTCAGCGTAACCACAACCTGGTCGGTGAAGGGCTGCCCGTCGGCGTCCAGCACTTCCAGCACCACCGCACCCATGTCGACTTCGATGGGCTGAATCTGGCCGTGTGCAGTGTCCGCCGGGAAGACGACGTCCGGCACCTGGACCGGGCCCGGTGCGTTAAAGCGCACGTCATAGGTGCCCAACACCACCGGCATCTCGTCGCCGATGCGATAGAAAAACACCTGGCCGCTGTCCCGGTTGGTGAAGGTCACGCGCAGCGGCGGCACCGCGACACCCTCCGGCACGTTGACCTCGGCATCCGGCAGGCCCCACACCTTGACATCGCCCAGGGCTTCGTCGGTCTTGATAGGCAGGCCATACCCGGCGGCAACTGTCTGGATATCATCCCCGACGCGCACTTCGACCTCGCCCTCGGTGGTGGCCACCTGGGTCAAATCCTCATTGCGCGCGAAGACGACCCAGGCTGTGCCGCGCACGGCGATGACGGCGTTGGGGGTTTCGGTTTCGAAGCGCGAATCGGCGTCCAGCGTTTCTTCCACGTTATTGATCGTCTGCCCCGCCAGC
>JAADYV010000375.1 GCA_010092855.1 Chloroflexota bacterium
CGAAGCCACCCTCGAGTCCGGCGTGAGTTACAGCTTCAGCACTGTGCCTTATCCGGGCATTGACGCCACCGATCCAGCCAACGGTGAAACCAATGCCAGCCCTGGGAGCGGGGTGTGGATTGAGTTCAAGTCCCCGATGAACACCGACACCTTCGAGGGCAAAGCCGAGATCATCAGCCCGGAAGGGGTCGACTGGGAGCCTATTGTTCAAAGCGACCGCTCGCTGTATATGAGCTTCGCCACCCAGCCGAACACGACCTACACGATCCTGTTCCGGCGTGGCGCAGAAGACGTTTACGGCAACGTCATCGACACGGACTATACCTTCACCTTCCAAACCGGCGAGCTTGAGCCCTGGGCTTATCTGCCCCGGCAGTACGAGTTCGTGATCACCAACGCTTACCGGGAAGACACGCGCGTCGCCATGAGCGTGACCGCCAAGCCGCAGGTCGCTTTCGAGCTGTACCGGATACCCACCGACCAGATCGGCCAACTGCTGTGGAATTCCTACGACGTGCCCGCCACATTGTTCAGCGCCGAAAACCGCGTGCGCGCCTGGCAGCAGCAGCTCGACGCCGGTCCCACCCAGTACGGCGTGGACGAAGTGCTGCTGGCCTCCGAAAGCGGCGGGCAACTGCCGACCGGCGTGTACTACCTGCAAGCGCAAGTCGAAAACGACACCTATCCGCAGGGTATGCCACTCGGCGTCGTGACAGCCAACATCACGCTCAAACGCGAACCGGGCAAAGTGCTGGTCTGGGTGACCGATCTCGAAAGCGCCCGGCCCATTGCCAACGCTACCGTTACACTGTACGGGGATGATGGCAGTGTGTTGGGCGGCGGCACCACCGGCGAGGACGGCGTATTACACGTTCCGGTCGATCTTTCCAACCGCAGCGACGATATGGTCTATGCCATTGCCACCGGTGAGGGTGTGTACGGTATATGGTCGTCATGGAGCGAGCCGGACCTGCCTGAAACCACGATCTACCTCTACACCGACCGCCCGATTTACCGCCCGGGCCAAACCGTCTACTTCCGGGGCGTGATTCGCGACCGCCAGGACATGGACTACCGCCTGCCCGCCACTACTGACGTACTGGTCACCAGCGATGTTAACTGGGGATCGCAGGAATTGTTCAATCAGACAGTCACGCTGACCGAGTTCGGAACCTTCAGCGGCGAGTTCGAATTGGCCGAGGATATCGAGTTGGGCCAGGGGCAAATCTACGTCAACTATGGTTACTACGGCAACAGTGTCTCGTTTACCATCGCCGAATTTCGCGTGCCGGAATACAAAGTCGACGTCAATCCGGACTACGATGTCATCACGCAGGGTGACCCGGTGCGCGCGGCGTTTGCAGCCTCGTACTACTTCGGCGGCGGAGTCAGCAGCGCCAACCTGAACTGGAACGCCTATGGCGAAACGGCCTATTTCAACTACACCGGGCCGGGGCGCTATACCTTCACCGACGAATCGCAGGACTACTTCTCCTGGTACTATGTCGGCGACGGCAGCGGCCAGACCGACACCAACGGCCAGTTTATCGCCGAACTGACCAACACCCAGGCTCCCTCGCGCCTGCCGATGAACATCTCGCTGGAAGCGACAGTGGTGGACGAAAGCGGCCAGTACATCAGCGGGCGCACGTCGATCCTGGCGCATCCCGCCGATGCTTACGTGGGCTTGCGCACCGACCGCTACTTTGGGCGCGAGAATACGCCCATTAACATTGACCTGATCGCGGTCACACCGGACAGCGATCCCCTGGCCGACCAGCGCATCGAACTGCAGGTGATCGAAATCCGCTGGGAGCGAGTGCCCATCGAAGGCGAATTCGGGCGTTACGACTGGCAGCAAACTGAGATCGAGGTCGAGACGGCTGTCGTGCGCACCGGGACCGACGGCACGGCCCAGTACACCTTCACGCCGCCGCAAGCCGGTATCTACCGCGTCCAGGCCCTGACGCGCGACCAGCGCGAACGTCCCAACAGCAGCACGCTGCGCTTCTGGGTCACGGGTGAAACTTCGGTCTGGTGGGGACGCCCCAGCAACCAGATCGACATGATCGCCGACAAGGACAGCTACGCGCCGGGCGACACCGCCGAAATCCTGATCCCGGTGCCGTTTACGGGTGAATCGCACGTCCTGGTGACGGTGGAACGTGCGGGCATCCAGCAGTACGAGGTCTTCCGCGTAGAAGGCTCAACGCTGGTCTACGAGCTGCCCATCACCGAAAATCACGTCCCGACGATCTACATCTCGGCCACGCTGGTCAAGGGCACCGACGCCGACAACCTCAACCCTGCTTATCGCACAGGACAGATCGCGCTCGATGTGGTCCCGGTCAACCAGCGTATCAGTGTCACGCTGATACCGTCGGCCACGCGCGCCCAACCGGGCGAAACGGTGGCGTTTGATGTGCAAACCGTCGACTCGCGCGGGGAACCGGTCAGCGCAGAGGTGGGCGTAATCGTCACCGACCTGGCAATCCTGTCGCTGATGCCGCCCAACAGCGGCCCGTTGGAAGACACCTTCTACGGCACACAGTCCAACTACGTCTATACCGATGTGGCGTTGTCGGCGCTGCTGGACGTGATGACGGACGAGGTCCTGGTCGCGCGCGCGCGCGACGCCAACGAAGCCGAAGAAACCGCCGAGATGGCAGTGTTCGCTGCCGACGATGTTGATATGGCAAGTGCCCCAGCAGCCGAAGCTGCGCCGTCACCAGATACGGGGGCGGCTGCACAACCACAAGTCGAGATTCGGGAGGACTTCCAGCAAACACCGCTGTGGACGCCACATGTGGTTACGGATGTCACCGGGCAGGCGAGCGTATCCGTCACGCTGCCCGACAACCTGACCACCTGGCACGTCGATGCGCGCGGGCTAACCGTCGATACCCGCGTCGGCCAGAGCGAACTCGACGTGATGAGCACGCTGCCGCTGCTGACACGCCCGGTAGCGCCGCGCTTCTTCGTGGTCGGTGACCGCGTCACGCTGGCCTCCGTGATCAACAACAACACCGACGGTCCCCAGGAAGTCCAGGCCACGCTGGAAGCCACCGGCGTCACCTTCGAGAGCGAAACCACCCAAACCGTGACTATCGCCGCCGGGGAACGTGCCCGCGTGGAATGGGTCGTCACCGTCGAGGATGTGTCCTATGTGGACCTGACCTTCTACGCCATCGGGCAGGGCGGGTACGCAGACGCAGTCAAGCCGACGCTGGCCACTGGACCGGACGGCACGATCCCGGTCTACCGCTACACCGCGCCGGACACGGTCGGCACCGGCGGCCTGCTGCGCACCGAAGGCGGGCGCACCGAGGCCATCAGCCTGCCGCCGCGCCTGGACGTGGACCAGGGCGAACTGACAATCCACGTCGATCCCTCGCTGGCGGTGACTACCATTGACGCGCTGGACTACCTGAAGAACTACGAGCACCAGTGCATCGAACAGACCATCAGCCGCTTCCTGCCCAACGTCATGACTTACCGCGCCCTGCGCGACCTGGGCGTGGACGATCCGGAGTTGGAAGCCAACCTGCGGCTGGTGCTGGACCAGGCGCTCACCAGGCTGGCGGATGAGCAAAATTCGGATGGCGGGTGGGGCTGGTTCGGGCGCATGGAAAGCAATCCGTACATCACGGCCTATGCCGCGCTAGGCCTGATCGAGGCGCGCGACGCCGGCTTCGCGGTCGACCAGGCCATGATCGACCGGGCGCTGAACTTCGTGCGTTCCCACGCCCAGCGGCCCACCATCGACACGCCGGTCTACCAGCTTAATCGCCTGGCGTTTTATGCCTACGTCTTCACGCGCGACGGGCAAACCACGCCCGCGGAACTGAACGTACTGCTGGATTTCCGGCTGGAAATGGACTACTGGGCGCGGGCTTTCCTGTTGATGGCCTACTACGAAGTCAGCCCCTCCGATCCGGCAGTGGCGCAGTTAACGAGCGACCTGCAATCCGTCGCAATCCTCTCGGCCACCGGTGCCCACTGGGAAGAAGACGAAATCGACTGGTGGAACTGGAGCAGCGACACGCGCACCACCGCCATCGTGCTCTCGGCGCTGACACGAGTCCAGCCCGACTACGAACTGCTGCCCAACGTCGTGCGCTGGCTAATGGTTGCGCGTCAGGGCGATCACTGGGTCACGACGCAGGAAACCGCCTGGGCTGTCATGGGTCTGACCGACTGGATGAAAGCCAGCGGCGAACTGCAGGGCAACTACGACTACGCCGTGACGCTCAACCGTGACACGCTGACCGAAGGGACCGTCACGCCCGACACCATCCGCGAGGGAGCCGTGCTGCGCGTGGAAGTCAGCGAACTGCTGCTCGACGAAGCCAACCGGCTGACCTTCATCCGGGGCGAGGGCGAGGGTGTGCTGTACTACACCGCACATCTGCAAACGCGGCTGTGGGCATCCGAAGCCAAGCCGATCAGCCGGGGTGTCACCGTCCAGCGTGAATTCTTCCAGTCGGACAACCCGGAAGAACCGATCACCCAAGCCCAGGTTGGAGATCGTATCACGGTGCGTGTGACGATCACGCTGCCGCAGGACATCTACTACTTCGTGCTGGAAGACCCGCTCCCGGCTGGCACTGAACCCATCGACACGTCGCTGCTGACCAGCAGCCAACTGGTCGAACCGCCCACCATCCGACCCACCTACGATCCGTACTGGTACTGGGGCTGGTGGTTGTGGGATCACACCGAAATGCGCGACGAACAGGTTAACCTGTACGCCGACTTCTTGCCGCGCGGCACATATGTCTACAGCTACGAGGTCCGTGCTAGCATTCCAGGCGAGTTCCAGACGATGCCCAGCCACGCCTATGCCTTCTACTTCCCAGAGGTATTCGGGCGCGGAGCCGGGACCTTGTTCACGGTCACCCCGGCGGAATAAGCCCCCAACATCGTCACCAATAGCTGTCCACAGGTGGAGTCGCTTCCGGCTCCACCTGTGCGCTAGGTGGCGACAAAATCCACGCCAAATATCACAACTGGTTGGATAATTTGAAAACCGCGCCAGAAGTAGCGTATAATCTAGGCATTATCCTGGCATAATCATTCAAGACAGTATTGCTAGGTGTATTTCTGGAGAGACAATGAACATCATCTACGTCGAAGATGATCCAACCAATATCCTGCTCCTGGAGCGGGTGACACATTCAACCGGCGACTATCTGGTGACATTTGGCGATGCCGAAAGCGCCCTGGAAAGCGACATGATCTGGGATGCTGACCTGTTTCTGCTGGACATTCACCTGCCGGGTGACTTGAACGGGCTGGATATGGCCGACATCCTACGCCGCAACGGGGTCAATGTGCCGATGGTGATGATCACGGCCTACGATTTGCCGGATTATGTTGCACGGTGTAATGAAGTCGGTGGCGACCTGTACCTGGTCAAGCCGGTGAGTGTGCCCGACCTGGTTGACGTGCTCAACGACTACCGCCAAGCCTGAGCCGCTTTCGCTGTTTTTGCTGCCCTGCTGGTTACCAGTGGGGCGTTTGCATTCCCTGACCGCTAATTCCCACCAACTGCCAGACACATAACAAATGAAAAGCCCCAGAGTGTTTGTCGCTCCGGGGCTTGGTGTTCACGGTGTTAGCTCGTAATAAGCTGTGGGACTAGATGTCGAACTGCGCCCACTGCTCGTACATCTTCCAGCGGGTCTGGACATCGTCGCGCAACGCTTCCATCAGCGTCTGGGCGCGGTCCGGGTCCGCCGTGCGCAAGATGCGGAAACGGTTCTGCATGTACATGAAGTCCTCGATGTTAGCCGTCGGAGCCTTCGAGTCCAGCATCAGCGGTTGCTTGCCCTGCGTGACGTTGTCGGGATTGAAGCGATACAGCGGCCAGAAACCGGAGTCAACGGCCAGCTTCTGCACTTCGGTGCCTTTCAGCATGTCGTGACCGTGCGCAATACACTGGGTGTAGGCGATGATGAGTGACGGACCTTCGTAGGCTTCGGCTTCCGCAAAAGCCTTGACCGCCTGGTTCATGTTGGCATTGTGGGCGATCTGCGCCACGTAGATGTTGCCGTAGGTCATGGCGATCATGCCCAGGTCCTTCTTGGGCATTCCCTTACCAGCCGCTGCGAACTTGGCCACTGCACCACGCGGAGTCGCCTTGGACATCTGGCCACCGGTGTTGGAGTAAACGCC
>JAADYV010000053.1 GCA_010092855.1 Chloroflexota bacterium
CTGGTGCGCGTGGCCCAGCCGGGCGAGCTGGTGGCCGTCAACGTGGTCGGCTACCTGGCGGTGCTGCGCGTGGTGATGGAGCAGTTCCGCGACAAGCTGCTGGAGGAGCCGTACATCGCGCGGCTGGTGGCGGACGGCAACGCCAACGGCCCCACCGGGACGCCCTGGCATTTCTTCCGCGCGGGGGAACTGCGCGACCTGGCCGAACGCTGCGGGTTGGCGACGATCACGATGGCCGGGTGTGAGGGACTCTCGACGGGCATGGTGGCCGCCACCAACACCGTCGCGGAGGACGCGGCCCAATGGCAGAAGTGGGTCGAGATCGTGCTGCGGACTTCGACCGATCCCGGTGTAGTAGAGATGGCGGAGCATATTCTGTACCTGGGCAGGAAGGGAGCGTGAGCCATGCCCGTTATGTTGTGTGAAAAATGTGGGGGCAAGCTGGAGAGCGGGTATGTGTGGGATGGGCAAAACGTCAATTTGCGCTGGTTTGCGGGCGAACTGCCGAATGCGCGCCAGCGGCTGCGCGACTTTTTCCGTGTGCGCCAGCGGCCCACCGGCCAGCCCGTGACGGCGTTCCGCTGCCTGGTGTGTGGCTACCTGGAGTTCTACGCCGAGCATGTACCCGACGATGACGCGCCGGGTGAATAGGCTAACGCTCATGAACCGCATTCGACAGAATTTGCTGCCCCACCTGGCCCGGCCCGGACGCGGGTTTTGGGGCTGGCTGGCGCTCCAGGTGATGATCCGGCGCAACCAGCGCATGAACGGCTGGGGCGTGGACCTGCTGATGCTCCAGCCCAGCGACCACGTGCTGGAGGTCGGCTTTGGCTCCGGCGCGACGATCAAACGCATGGCGCGGATCGTGATGTCGGGCAAGGTGGCGGGAGTCGATCATTCCGAGGTGGCGGTCGAGCGGGCCGCCCGCCGCAACTGGCGCGGCATCCACGCCGGGCGTGTCGAATTGACGTTCGCCAACGCCGTCTCGCTGCCCTACGAGGCCGAGCAGTTCGACAAGGTGCTGAGCACCGGGACGTTATATTACCTGACCGATCCGGTGGTCGTACTGCAGGAAATCCGGCGCGTGCTCAAGCCGGGGGGGCGCGTCGCGATTATGGTGCGCGCACCGGCGGCGCTCAAGAAAAACCCGGTCTTTGCCTCCGGCCAATATCCCACCTACGAAGCGGACGAGGTGTTGGGGCTGCTGCACGAGGCCGGGTTCGAGCAGGCGTGGATCGCGGACAGCCCTCCCGATGGGACGATTATCGGCGTGATGGGCGTCAAATGACACGTAACAGGCGCGCAGTGCACCGGTACAATAGTGGGTGGGCACCTGTTTTGCTGTTGGCTGACCGCTGAAAGCTATTATCTGAGGAAAGGAATTCGCTGTATGCCGGTATACATTCTGTTGAGCACGCTGACCACCGAGGGCGTCCAATGTGTCGTCGATACACCGTCCTGTCTGCGCGAAATCAGCATGGATATTGAGAGCCTGGGCGTCAAGGTGTTGGAGCAGTACGCGACGCTGGGCCAGTACGACTTCGTGCACGTCATCGAAGCGCCCGATAACGAGACGGTGGCGCGCGTCAGCATGGAACTGGTGGCGCGGGGGCACTTCAAGCCGCTGAGCTTGCCCACCATTTCGCTCAACGACTTCATCAGCCGCCTGAGTCTGAAGCGCCAGCCGTAGCGTCAGCCGAGACTGCGCCGGTTCACCCGCTAGTAAACACACAAGCGCGACCCGAAAAAGGCCGCGCTTCTGTCGTGTATAAATCTTTCCCAAAAACTACATATTTTGACCGTAACTCTAAGTTAGATGCAGTATAGTACACTTCCGCGCGCGTGTCAAATATTAGTTTGTGCAAATTTTCGCAGGGCAAATAGTCGGTTCTTGTGTCGCTCGCCCTACCCGGTGGAGACGGCGCTTTCTTTCGGCAGATAGCGGTAGGTGATTTTGCTGACGTCGGCGGTATAGCGGGATGGCGAAATGAGTTCGATGCCGACCAATGTGCCGTCTTCGGCAATATCCAACACAACCGCGTTATCAGCGGCCACCTGGTTACGGTGCACCAGTTTGTGGTTCAGCCGGATGTACATCCATCAGCGTTGGCGTCGTATTTGACTTCCATTTTGGAGTTGTATGTTTTTGGCATCGAATGTGTGGGGTTCCCAATCATACCATGTCCTGTCACTTAGACGATTGTAGGAGGATTTCATTTCCGGGGTGGGTTTCCGCGCAGCGCTCTACGCCACTACGGACCGTCGCAAACGGAAAAACACGTTTGCGCAGTCCTGCGTGCCGTGCCACACTGCGCTGGTGTAAAACCGGCAGCGGTGCGCAGCGGAGCTGAAGGACCGCGCAGACCTGCTTGTGGTCCTGCGCCGGTCCGGAACGGAGTGGAGCACTGCTGCACCGCGCACGAGATCATCCCGGTACCCAAACCCGCTTGCCTTCAAATCCGAATGCACCCCGGCAAACTGATCACCGCCAAAGTTTGATTCTTTCGCCCGCTATGCGCTACAACTATGGGCAGCCACACAACAATAGTTAAACAGGGGGTATACCGTGCACATCACGACGCAAAGCTGGGACGAAGTCGATCTCCAGGC
>JAADYV010000376.1 GCA_010092855.1 Chloroflexota bacterium
CCTTCGCTTCCTGCGCGATAGCCAGCAGCGCCTCGGCGAACGCATCGCAGCTTTCCTTGCTCTCGGTTTCCGTCGGCTCGATCAGCAGCGCCTCCGGCACGATCAGCGGGAAGTAGTTGGTCGGCGGGTGGAAGCCATAGTCCATCAACCGCTTGGAGATGTCCAGCGCGTGGACGCCCTCCGCGTCTTTGAAGTGCCCCTCGCACACAAACTCGTGCCCACAGATGCGGTCGAACGGCATCGGGTACACGTCTTTGACACGCGCGCGGATGTAGTTGGCGTTGAGCACGGCATGATTCGTCACGTCGCGCAGCCCCTGCGCTCCGTGAATCAGGATGTAGGCGGCGGCGCGCACCAGCATCCCGAAGTTGCCGTGATACGCCTTCAGCCGCCCAATGCTCTGCTCCGGCATGTTGTAGCCATACAGCGGCGGCGTGTCAGCGTCGCCCGGTTCGAGGATGTCCACCACCGGGCCGGGCAGGAACGGCAGCAGCTTCTCGTTGACGGCCACCGGTCCGCTGCCAGGACCGCCACCACCATGCGGCGTGCTGAAGGTCTTGTGCAGGTTGTAGTGCATCACGTCGAAGCCGAGGTCGCCCGGCTTGGCGACGCCCAGCATGGCGTTCATGTTTGCGCCGTCCATGTACATGAGGCCGCCGCAGCCGTGAATGATCTCGACGATCTCCTGGATATGGCGCTCGAACACGCCCAGCGTATTCGGCACGGTGATCATCATCCCGGCCATGTCTTCGCCGCAGACCTCGCGCAGCTTGTCCAGGTCTACGTCGCCGTTGGGGTCGGACGGAATCTCGACTACTTCCAGCCCGGCCATTGCGGTCGTGGCGGGGTTGGTGCCGTGTGCGCTGTCGGGCACGATGATCTTGGTGCGGTGTGCTTCGCTGTTGGCGATGTGGTAGGCGCGGATCATCAGGATTCCCGCGAATTCTCCGTGCGCACCGGCAGCAGGCTGCAAGCTCACGCCCTGCATCCCGCTGATCTCGGCCAGCCAGGTTTGCAGATCGTAGACCAGTTTGAGCGCGCCCTGGACGGTGGTCGGGTCTTGCAGCGGGTGGATGTGCGCCAGGCCGGGCAGCCGCGCCACGTCTTCGTTCAGCTTGGGGTTGTACTTCATGGTGCACGAGCCCAGCGGGTAGAAGCCCTTGTCAATGGCGTAGTTGAACTGGCTCAGGCGCAGGAAGTGCCGCACCACGTCCAGCTCGCTTACTTCCGGCAGGTCCAGGTCGTCGCGCAGCAGGTGATCGGGCAGCTTGGCTTCCGGCACGTCGCAGGCGGGCAGGATCGCGCCGGTGCGTCCCGGCGATCCCAGGTCGTAGATCAGGGGTTCAAGCGGTTGGGGGGCCGCGCCGTTAGATTTGGTGGTGTCGGTCATGCGGTTTGTTCCTTCTGGCGTGCGTCGGCGTGCTGCTGGATGGCGTCCACATTTTGCAGCGCGGCCACCAGCGCGTCGATTTCGTCTTTGGTGTTGAGTTCGGTCAGGGCGAGCAGCATCTGGTTTTCGCGGTCCGGGTAATCCTGGCCCAGGTCATAGCCGCCGATGATGCCCCATTCTTCCAGCAGGTAGTCGTTGATATGCGGGACCGGCAGCGGGCACTGTACCACGAATTCGCGGAAAAACGGTTTGCCCATCTCGACCGAATATTGGTCCAGTGCATTGACCTGTTCGGCGGCGTAGTGCGCCTTGTGATAGCTCAGTTCCGCCACCTTGCGCAGCCCGTGTTTGCCCATCACGCTCAGGTAAACGCAGGCGGCCAGCGCCATCAGGCCCTGGTTGGTGCAGATGTTGCTGGTGGCCTTCTCGCGCTTGATGTCCTGCTCGCGCGGGCGCAGCGTCATCACGTAGGCGCGGCGGCCATGTTTGTCCACCGTCTCGCCCACGATGCGGCCCGCGATCTTGCGCACCAGCTTTTCGCGCGTGGCGAAGAAGCCCAGGTGCGGCCCGCCGAAGCTCATCGGAATACCCAGCGGCTGCCCTTCGCCCACCACGATATCCGCGCCGAGTTCGCCTGGCGTTTTGAACAGGCCCAGCATGATCGGATCAGCGACCAAACACAGCAGCGCGCCCGCGTCGTGCACGGCGGTGGCCAGCCCGGTGAACTCGTCGATCTGGCCGAAGAAGTTGGGATAACTCACCACCAGCATGGCCGTATCGCCGTCCAACATGTCGATCAGGTCGGGCAGGGTGGCATTGCCCTTGTCGCCCACGAACTTGAGGTCCGTGCCCTGGTGATAGGTGCGCGTCACGGCGCGGTACTGCGGGTGCACCGACGGGCTGAGGATCACCTTGCTGCGCTTGCCCCGAAAGTGAGCGTTGGCCAGCGTGACCGCTTCCGCCAGCGAGGTCGCGCCGTCGTAGTGGCTGGCGTTGGCGACTTCCATGCCGGTTAGCACGCACATCATGCTCTGGTATTCGAAGATGGCTTGCAGCGTGCCCTGGCTCATTTCTGGCTGGTAGGGCGTGTAGGCGGTGTAGAATTCGCCGCGCAGCAGCACGTGGTTGACCACGCTGGGGATGAAGTGGTTGTAGACGCCCGCGCCCAGGAACATGGCGTACTCATTCGTGTTGATGTTGGCGTTGGCCAGCCCGCTCAGTTCCCACGCGACTTCCATTTCGCTCAGACCGGTGGGCAGGTCCAGCGTGGGAAAGCGAGCATCTTCCGGCACGGCGTCGAACAGGGCGTCCAGACTCTCGACGCCGATGGCCTCCAGCATGGCGGCCCGGTCCGCGTCGGTATGGGGAATATAGGTCATACAACTGGCTCCTATGAACATAGCGGTCAGGTTCGGCCAAAACAGCCGCCGACCAAATTATCTTTTCGTGGTGCCGGTGCGACAGTATCGCGGCGACAGTATCGCGGCGACA
>JAADYV010000054.1 GCA_010092855.1 Chloroflexota bacterium
AACACCGATATCAACAACCTGTATACCGGCACGCTGTTTATGCACCCCACTGATCCCAATATTCTGCTGGCCGGCACCGGGAATAACCAATACTATGATGGCAACGGGGTCTATCTGTCGTCGATGGCGGGCAAACGTGGCAGCAAACCCTGGCCAGCGACAACATCACCTCGGTTGAATTCGCGCTGGCCGATCCCAACATTGTCTATGCGGGCAGCTTCCATATGATATACCGCAGCGAAGACGGCGGGTGGACCTGGATGCCCGTCTCGGATGGGGATGAATATGGATGGGGCGCGCCGGGTGTCCGCGCCGGTTTCCCGATTGACTTTGAGGTCGATCCTCGCGATCCGAATCGCATCTTCGCCAATAACTACGGCGGTGGCAACTTCGCCAGCACAGATGGAGGCCGCACCTGGGCCGTCGCCAGCGCAGGGTATACCGGGGCGCAAGTGCGCGATATCGCTGTTGGTGAGGGAACGGGGCAGGTGTTCGCAGCGGCGCGCAGTGGCATCTTCACCACTACCGATGGCGGGGCAACATGGACCGGCCTCAACACGCCACCAGCCCAGGTGCTGGAATGGAACGCCGTCGAAGCGGACCCGGCTAATCCCGCACACGTCCTGGCCGCCAACAACATGATGGGCGTGATTCTGTCCAGCAACAACAATGGCGAGCAGTGGCGGATCGTATCGGCACACCCCGGGGACATGATGGCGTGGAGCGCATTTGCGTTTGCCCCTTCCAACCCGGATATCGTGTACGCCGGCATCTCGTCGTTCTTCTCGGCAGGCACCTTTGACGATTCCCGGGACGGCGGCGGCATCTACGTCTCGTATGACAACGGGCAGAACTGGACCCCCGCCAATGATGCGCTGTCACAATCGGCCAACATCAGCGAGCTGGCGGTAGCGCCCGACAATCCCCAGACGGTGTACGCGGCCACCGGCAACATGGGACTGCTCAAAACGACAGACGGCGGCCAAAGCTGGAGCAACGTCAGCACCAGGTTGCCCCAAAATCGCCCTGTACTATCTGTCCGGGTGCACCCAACTGATCCCGGCCTGGTGTATGTGGGTTTGCGCAACGCCGGGCTATATCGCTCGACCGATAGTGGCCAAAGCTGGACTCCCTGGACCATCGGCATGAACCCGGAAGCCAGTGTGTCCGACATCCTGTTTGATCCGACCAATCCGCAAACTATGTATGCCACCGACCTGATGAGCGGTGTGTATCGCTCGGAGGATGGCGGCGGTACATGGTTTGCCATCAATGACGGGCTGCGCATGCGGTCTGTCAACGCGCTGGCTCTCACGCCTGACGGCCAACACCTCTACGCAGCAACCGAAGGGGAAGGTGTTTTCCGCCTGGACTTGAACGGCCAACCACCGGTCGAATAGTGGAAAGGTAACCAAACCGATGAAGACCAGAACCCTGCTGGTGATCGTTGCCCTGTGCTGGTGCGTGGCCGCGGTGGCGCTTACGCTACCAGGGCCAAGCCAACCATCGTATGCCCAGTCTGGTGATACCACTATCAGCGGCACCGTTGTAGATGTCGATGGTCCGTTGGCTGGGGCTACTGTGCGTCTACAGGCCACCGACCATGCCACCCAAACCGCAGCGGACGGCACGTTTGTGCTCGAAGTGCCTGGCACCGGTCCGTACACTGTCACGGCCTGGGCAGAGACGTACTATGTTGGCTGGGCAGAAGAGGTCAGTGCTGGAGCAACGGACATCACTATCACGTTGACACCCTACTACACCACCGACAACCCCGACTATACGTGGTTTTCGACCGAGAGCGCGGACGGGTCGCTGAGCTGCGCCCACTGTATGCCCTGCTACAGCGAATGGCAGGCCGACGCTCATTCGCAGTCGGCGGTGAATCCACGCTTCATCACGATGTACAATGGCACCGATGTTGATGGCAACCAGAGTCCCCTCACGCGCTACGCTTTCAACCGCGACTACGGCAGTTTTCCGCTGCCCCCCGACCTCTCGCAGCCGTACTATGGCCCTGGTTATAAGCTCGATTTCCCCGACTCCGCCGGGAACTGCGGCACCTGCCATATCCCCGGTGCTGCCGCCATGCCAGGGATGGCCTACGCCGTTGACGTCAATGAGATCAGCGGTATCGCCGTCGAAGGCGTGTTCTGCGAATTCTGCCACAAGATCGGCGATGTCACCCTCGACCCGAGCGGGATGCCATACCCCAACATGCCGGGCGTGTTGTCGATGCAGCTCTATCGTCCCGACGGGGACCAGCAGCTTTTCTTTGGTAACTTCGACGACGTGACGCGCCGGGTGAGTTACCTGCCGCTGATCGAAGAGAGTGCCTTCTGCGCAACATGCCATTTTGGTGTCTTCTGGGACACAGTCATCTACAATTCCTACGGCGAGTGGCTGGAAAGCCCGTACAGCGATCCCGATACTGGCCAGACATGCCAGGACTGTCACATGCCGCCGGTGGATTATGACTATTTCGTTTACCCGGAACAGGGCGGTTTCATCCGCGACTCCAACCTTATCTTGAGCCACACGATGCCTGGCGCTGCGGACGAAGAATTCCTGCAACGCACTGCCGAACTGGATGTGCAGGTAGCCCGCGACGGCACCACGCTGACCATTACCGCCAGCGTCACCAATACGTTTGGCGGGCACCATATCCCCACCGACTCGCCCATGCGCCAGATTTTCCTGCTGGTTTCGGCCACTGACGCCGACGGGCAACCGCTAGAACTCGCGTCTGGTCCCACGCTGCCAGACTGGGCGGGCGACCTGGCGGACCTACCAGGCGTCTACTACGCCAAGATTCTCGAAGAAACCTGGACCGAAGTCTCGCCGTCAGGCGCATACTGGATGCCCACACGCATCCTGGAAGACACGCGCATCCCGGCCCTGGAAACCGCCACGTCTACTTTTGTGTTCACGGCTCCAGCCAGCGGAGACATCACCATCAACGCCACGCTAGTTTACCGGCGCGCGTTTTATGACCTGGCACAGCAAAAAGGCTGGGACGATCCCGATATTCTCATGGAAGAGTTTAACCTCACCCTCCCGTAACCTCGCTTGGATCGATCTCCTGGATTCGTGAGAGGCGTTTAACCAACGCCTCTTTTTTTTTGACATTTCCGGTTAAAAAACCTTAAATAGATTAGGATTCAAAAAGGGCGGAAAAGCGCTAAGATAAGGGGTGGTCTAATGTTGTCACCGTTCAAGAGGTCCTTGATGAAAACGATTTTACTCGTGGAAGACGACGACACACTGCGCAAAACGCTGGCCTATAACCTCACCAAAGAAGACTACAACGTTATTCAAACCGGTGATGGTGCCGAAGCGCTCACCCTGGCCCGCGAACACACCCCAGACCTGATCGTGCTGGATGTTATGCTGCCATCGTTGGACGGGCTGTCGGTGTGTCGCATCATCCGCAACGAATCCGAGGTGCCCATCGTGATGCTGACCGCCCGCGGCAGCGAGGTGGATCGCATCGTCGGGCTGGAAATCGGCGCAGACGACTATATTGTCAAGCCGTTCAGTTTGGGCGAATTCCTGGCGCGCGTCCGGGCCGTGCTGCGGCGCGCTCCCTCTGCCCGCACCGTGATTGACCGCCTGGAATCGGGTGATCTGGTGTTGGATTTAATCGCGCGGCGCGCCACCCGCCAAGAAGAAGAACTGCGCATGACGCACAAGGAGTTCGACTTGCTGGCGACCTTGATGCGCAACCAGGGCGCGGTGCTATCACGCGACCTGTTGTTGGAGCGCGTCTGGGGCTACGACTACAGCGGTCAGACCAAGACCGTCGATGTGCATGTCCGCTGGCTGCGCGAAAAGATCGAGGAAGACCCGTCCAGTCCACAGCGAATCATCACCGTGCGTGGGGTAGGCTACCGCTTCGAGGGGTAAGTCATGGATGGCTGGATCGTTGCCGGGATCGCTGCGTTGACCACCGGGATTGTAGCATGGCTGCTGATCCAGACGCAGGCCCGCCTCCGTAGTTTGGAACAACAGTCAACCTATTCGCAGAAAGAACTGCGCGCCCAGGTCGAAGCAGCCACGCGCTTACGCCAGGGGCTACTCAAGGCCGTGGACGACGTGCTGTTGGTTCTCGACCCCGACCAGCGCATCCTCTACGCCAACCCCGCCGCCGAAGCGCTGTTAGGCCAATCTCCCATCGGCGAGACGCTTATGGGTACCATGCGCCATCCAGAATTGGAAGCCTTGATTCAGGATGCCCAAACGATCCGGGGCGAAGGGGTAGAGCGCCGGATCGAGTTTGAACGACACATCTTTCATGCACGCGCGGTGGTCTTCGAAAACAACCACAAACCCGCCTTTGAAGTCCTTACGCTGCGGGATGTAACCGAACTCCAGCGCCTGGAACGGTCGCGCCGCGAAATGGTCACGAATATCTCGCACGAGTTCAGCTCGCCCGTCACCTCGCTCAGCCTGATGGTGGATAACCTGGTAGACATTGTGCTCCAGGAGAAACCCAAACGGGTGCGCAAGATGGCGCGCGACATCCGCAACCAGGTCGAAATCTTGACGCAACTGGTACAGGAAATGCGGGACCTGTCGCTGATCGAATCCGGCCAGATGCCAATCCGGTTGACACCCACCGATCTACTCACCACGATCAACACCAGTATTGATCCGCTGCGCCCGCTGGCCGAAGACAAAGAGCAAACGATCATGATCAATGTTCCCGCCGCGGTCAGCGTCTGGGCCGACGACCAAAAAATACAACGCGCGATCAAAAACATCGCACACAACGCCGTCAAGTTCACGCCTGCAGGCGGCACCATCCATATTGCCGTGACAACCAATGACGACGAGGCCACCATCGCGGTCAGCGATAATGGGGTTGGTATCTCTCCAGAAGACTTGCCGCGCATCTTCGAACGCTTCTACCAAGTGGACCGAGCGCGTCAAAGTGGCACCGGGTTAGGATTGGCCATCGTGCGCCATATCGTGCTGGCACATGGTGGGCGCACCTGGGCCGAAAGCGAACAAGGGCAGGGCGCTACGTTCTATATCACCCTCGCATTAGCTGATGCATAATCACAGGTTGTTAATTTTCTTTAAACCAAGCTCAATACCGCTTTAACCTCTGTTTTCTTGTCCGTTTATCTCACCTCATTACCATCCGACATGCCAGGGCACCCTTACCCTACTGATTCGCCCTGGTTAAGAGTAACTTGTGAGGAGAGAAAGATGCGTAACAATATCAAGTTCCTCGGTTTGGTTCTGGTTCTGGCTCTGGTTCTGCCGTTCTCCGGCGTCCTGGCTCAGGACGGTGAAGAAATCGAACTCGAACCCGTCGACCCGCTCGCTTACGAGGGCGACATCGCCATTGCCGGTTCCTCCACGGTTGAGCCTGTGACCATTGCTATGGCCGAACGCTTCGCCGAAGCTGGCTTCACCGGCAACATTTCCGTGGCCGAAACCGGCACCTCCGCAGGCTTCGAACGCTTCTGCACCGAAGGTTCGACTGACCTCTCCAACGCTTCCCGCCCGATCCGTGACTCCGAAGTTGAAGCCTGCGAAGCCATTGGCCGCACCCCGCTGGCCTTCAAGATCGGCACCGACGCCATCACCGTGGCCGTCAGCGTCGAAAATGACTTCGTGACCGAACTGAAGCGCAGCGAACTGGTTGCGATCTTCACCGGTGAAGCGACCATGTGGGCCGATGTCCGTGAAGGTTGGCCGGAAGAAGGCATCGAGCTGTTCACGCCTGGCACCGACAGCGGTACCTTCGACTTCTTCGGCGAAGCCGTGCTGGGCGATGACGGCATCTACAGCGAACGTAGCGCCCGCTTCGACGCCCTGCTGGCCCCCAACCCCACCACCAGCGAAAACGACTTCGTGCTGGTTGAAGGTATCCAGGGCAGCCCCTACGCCATCGGTTACTTCGGTTTTGCGTACTACGTCGAGAACCAGGACACCCTGAACGCCGTTGCCATCGCTGACGACATCTACTTCGATGACGACGAAAACGTCATGGTTGTTGACGAAGCTGATTGGGAAGCCGAAGGCGTTGAGTACGTGGCCCCGACCCAGGAAACCGCCGAAAGCGGCGACTACATGCTTTCTCGCCCGCTGTTCATCTACTCGGCTGCCAGCATCATGGCCGAAAAGCCCCAGGTGGCGGCCTTTGTGAGCTACTACCTGAGCAACGCCAACGAAGTCGTGGCCGAAGTTGGCTACTTCCCCGCCAGCCTCGAGACCATCAACGCTTCCAAGCAGCTGTTCCTGGACGCCGCAGCCGAAATCGAAGGCTAGGCTTCTGGGCTAGTACCCAAAGTTTGATATAATCGCGGCGATATGGGGTACAATCTTGCTCCATATCGCCCTGCTTAAAGCACATTGTTTTTTCTATTATCGAATCGCCAACGGCAGGCAAACACACTTTCACACATATCCACCCGGCAAGAGAGGGGTACGCTATGGACAATCAAGCGGTGATCGCGAGCACATCTGCCCAGGCCGCTGGCGCAGGAGAAAACCTGCTCGGCCTCGGCAAAAAACTACGCCCGGGCGAAAGCGTCATTCAAACCTTACTGTTTTTGGCCGGATTCACGACCATTTTTACGACTCTGGCCATTGTGACCGTGTTGGGCCGCGAATCGCTGCTGCTGCTCACCACAGAATATACCACCGAAGGCAGTAACGAAATCCATACCATCAGCGTGGTCGATTTTGTGAACACGACTCAATGGCAGCCCCACTCCTTCGAGGTGGGTATTGCGCCCCTGGCCACCGCCACATTGATGAGTTCCTTTATCGCCATGTTGGTCGCGCTGCCGCTTGGCCTGGCCTCGGCCATCTACCTGGGCGAATACGCTTCCCCCCGGGTCCGCAATATCGTCAAACCCATTCTTGAGGTCCTGGCCGGTATCCCCACAGTCGTCTATGGGTTCTTCGCGCTGCAGTTTATGACACCTCTGCTGCGCGATGTTTTTGGTCAGGACGTGGTGCAGACCTTCAACCTGGCATCCGCGGGGTTGGTGATGGGCATCATGATCCTGCCCTTTGTCGCATCGATGAGTGAGGATGCGCTGAGCGCTGTGCCCCGCGCGCTGCGTGAGGCGTCCTACGGGCTGGGCTCGACCAAGCTCGAAACGACTATTCGGATCGTTCTGCCAGCGGCGCTGTCGGGCATCATTGCAGCATTCATCATCGCCATTTCCCGCGCCATTGGTGAAACCATGATCGTGGCCATTGCTGCTGGCCAGCGCTCGAACTTTACGACCAACCCCTTCGACGGGGCCCAGACCATGACCGGCTATATCGCCAACATCAGTGGTGGTGATCTGGCCTATGACACGCTGGATTACAACTCCATTTTCATTGTCGGTCTGTTCCTGTTTTTGATGACCCTGGGCCTCAACATTCTCAGTCGAGTGGTGGTTGCCCGGTTCCGCGAAGTCTACGAATAATACAGGCGAGGGCGAAATATGGATCGCGTAGCACTAGTAAGCGTCATGTTTTTCAGCGTGCTGATGGGCATCAGTGGCAGCCTGTCGGCGCCAGTGATTATGGCCCGCAAAGGATACCGTGCCTGGCAGGGTGCGTTGTTCGGCCTGTTGGTTGGCTTCGGCGGTGCGGTCCTGACCGGTCTTGTGTTCCTCCAGGCCTTTGACGAACAAACGACCGTCGGTGTCCTCGGTGCGATTGCGGGCGGGTGGATTCTCATGCGCGGGGTCGCGGCTCAACTGCCCGATCTCACGACCGATGTAGCCGACATCGACATGCACGAGATTTTGCCAGAAGGACCAGAGCTGAAACTCAATGTCCGGGCCCGACACATGCGCGGCAACATCATGCGTGCGTTGTTTATCGTGTCGATCGTCATTGCCCTGGTTGCCCTGGGTACCCTGGGCTGGACAATTATTAACAAAGTGGTTGGCCTGACAGCCGTTGAGTATGAAGTCGAGCCAGAGGCCGTCACGGTCAACGCTTTTGCAACGGAAAAAACGGTCTTCGAGATGACGTTAGATGAGTTGGAGACCCATCTCGCCGAAAACTTCAGCGAGACCCGGCTGCAAAATCTGGTCATCGCCGAACTCGGCGGCGCAAATGGCATCACACACGGCACCACCACGCTGCTGTCAATCGGCGAAATACGCTCAAAATCAGAAGATTACCGTTGGACGACCAGGTCGGATGAACGATGGGAAGCGCAAAAACTGGTTTGGGAAGATTGGCTGACCGAACCGGTAGGGACCTTGCTGCCCATGACTGAGGTCTTGAGCCTGGGGGCAGACCCGGTGCTCAGGGTGCCAGTTGGCGAGCTAACCGCAGAAGAATCCGTGCATATCCTGATTACCTACCTTCCTCGGGACTACATCGAGCGCCTGGTATACCTGGAAGCAGGCCGTCCCCTGACTCAATATCGCGTGGTGCGCGAAAGCGGCGAAGAGGAACCCGATGAAGAGGGCGCGGATGCCGCAGAGGTACCAGACGGCGAAACCGACACAGACACCGAAACGGACGCAGCGGAAACAACGGTTGCTGCCAGTGAGGCCGATGCAGCCCAAGGTGAATTCTTAGAAGCTGACTCCAGTGGCATCGACATCAAGCCCATGGCCGACCCCTACACCGAGAGCGAAATCGCTGCTGCGCTGGGCCGCACCATCGATGCCGATACGCTGCGCGAGATTATTGTCGACGATGTCGTAATTGACGACGTGCGCCAGACTCCGCTTTCGGGCACCGAAACCATCTGGCAGGTGGTGCGCGTCAATCACTACCCGCTACCCGTGGCCGAGCGCGCCTTCACGTCGCTCCAAAACAGCGATTACGCCGAAATCCTGGTCAGCAACCTGGACCGCGCGACCATTCAGTCGCTAATCTTTAATCCACCACAAGATGCCGATGGCGACCCGGTCACCTGGGACGACCTGGATGAGAACGCGCTGCTGATCTTCGTTCCCCCGGCGGAATACGAGCGGGATAGCGAAGGCAACTGGGAAACGGGAGGTGACGAGCTGGTGCCGCCCCTCATCGATCTGCCGCTGCTTAAGGAAGAGCGTCCGCTGATCGAGGTGGCACGTCCTCTGGACGACTTGACCACCGACGAGATGGCCGAGTTTTTGCTCGTCAATGCCGATCGGGAAACGCTGTTGGACCTGGTGATCGCTAGAGCCGTTTCGTCGACCGGACGTGGCCTTGCCAGCGAACAAGGCGTACCCGTTGAGTCCTTGCCAGTCGAGCAAGCTATGGCAGGCCGAGACTACCCGGAATCGCTGGCCAGTGTCCCTCTCAACGTGTTGGATCGCGGCCAGTTGATCCAGCTCTTGCTTAGTTATAATGCCACCCAAAGTAACCCGGTCATGGATGATTTTATCATCCAAGAAGCCACCGTTTTCGCATCGTGGGACTACGGGCTGTTCACGGTCAACCGCGTGGAATTGAGCCAGGCGGATGTTGATGCTTACCCGGTCTTTGGGGACCTGCGTACCTTTGAAGCGTTGCCAGCCGAACAGGCTGGGCTGATCTTCGAAACCTACATCGACCCTATCACGCTGCGTAACACGGTGCTGGAGACGGCAGAGGTTGAGGAAGCAGACTTCAGCACTGCCGCGAACCAACCGGTCAGCGAGGTACTGGCATCACTCACGATACCCGACAACATCGACCCGAACGCAACGGTCAATGACCTGACCGCAAGAGAATATTCCCAAATCCTGGTCCTCAATACCAACCCCAGCGACCTGTTCAGAGAAAAGGTTCGCCTGTTCAATGTCGGGCGCACGCTGGAAGCCCTGACCATGGATGAACTAGGGGCGGTACTCATCGAGAGCACCGGCGCAAGTGTGCCGCGCCGGATCCTGCTGGATACAGCGGGCATCACGCTAGCGCCCAGCCTGGTCGATACACCAGTGGGCGAAATTCTGCCGGAATATCAAATACCTGCATCGCTGGCGACAACGCCTGTCGGTGAACTCAGTGCGGCGGACAGCATCGAGATTCTCATGCTTAACATCACACATGCCGAGATGGAAGCGCTGGTGCTGACCCGGGCCCATGACCAGATTTTGGCCAGCTTGCCCAAACAAGAGCTAGAAGTCATCATGGCCCAGTACGTCACCATCGAGCGGCTGCATGAGATGATTCCCTCCCTGGTCCTCGGCGCACCGGAACTGGTGCTTGACCCCATCCTGACAGCGGAACGCGCGACCGGCATCCTGGCCGATGCACTCGATCACGACCAGTTCGAACGCCTAGTGCGCGATGAAGCCGGTCCCGCCATCGTTGCCAGTTACTCCGACGAAAAGCTCATCGAGGTGCTGGCCTTCAATCTGGACACGGATGTGCTGCAGAACCTCGTCCTGCAACATGTAGTGGATATTTCCTCCGCCGCTGACCGCACGGAAGCCCTGGAGCAACCGGTCTGGCAGGTGATGAAAGGCCGGGCCTACTCGAACGAACTAGACGCCACCAGGCCCTTCACGGACCTCACCAGCGAAGAAGCCGCCGACATCGTAGGCCGCAACCTGGACCGTGACACGCTGGAAGCGCTGGCACAGCAAGAGACCGAAGTAACGCCCATCGGCGAACTCTCCACGCTGCAACTGAGCGCTATCCTGGCTGCCGAAAACCCTGACCGGGTCTTCTCGCCCGTGCGGGTAGATGTGCTGGAGTCAGTACTCGGCATGGATGAAGATGAACGAGTGCGCATCGCTCAGGAACCGCGTACTGTTGCCGAGGTCATGGGTGACAAAGCATACCCTGCCTCGCTGGCGGAGGACGAGTTCAGAAGCTTGCCCCAATGGCAATATGCGCTCATCCTCTCCATGAATCTTGACCGGGGCGAGATGGAACAACTGGTCGAAGACCGGGTGCTCAAGCCCAAAGTGAAAGAAAGCTGGACGCTGTGGGACTCGTTGACGCGGCGGGGCGAAATCGAAGATACCGTTGACCTCGTCTATCCCGATGCGCGTTTGCAGTGGCGGTCATGGGTCAACGGTGACTTTGTCACCAGCCCCCTGAACTACAGCCGTCCGGACCTGACCGGTATCCGCCCGGCGGTGCTGGGCTCAGGATGGATCATTCTGATCACGGTGCTGTTCGCCTTCCCCGTCGGCGTCGGTGCCGCCATCTACCTGGAAGAATACGCCGCTGAAAACCGTCTGAACCAGATCATCCAAACCAACATCAACAATCTGGCGGGTGTGCCCTCGATCATCTACGGGATGATGGGGTTGGCCGTTTTCGTCCGTGCGCTAGAACCCGCTACCAGCGGTGATTTCTTCGGCGGCGGGTACGAAAACGGGCGTACCATCATCTCGGGTGGTATGACGCTGGCCTTGCTGGTGCTGCCGCTGATTGTCATCAACTCGCAAGAGGCCATCCGCGCCGTGCCCAACTCGCTGCGTCAAGCCAGCTATGGCCTGGGCGCAACCAAATGGCAAACCATCTGGAATCACGTGCTGCCCTATTCAATGCCTGGCATTCTGACCGGTACAATTCTGGCTATCTCACGTGCTATCGGCGAAACAGCGCCCCTGATCCTCATTGGTGGTGCTACGTTCCTGACTAAGGACCCCAACGGGCCATTCTCGTCCTTTACTGCTCTCCCACTCGTCATCTATCGTTGGACAACCCTGCCACAGGCTGAATTCCGGAACGCAGCGGCTGGCGCTATTATCGTGCTGCTGATCACGCTCCTGTCGCTCAACTCTGTGGCAATCATTTTGCGCAACCGCTTCAGCAGGAGATTGACATGACCGAAGCTACAACCAACGGCACAACTGCCATCGAAACACGCAATTTGAACGTTTTTTACGGTGATTTTCTGGCCGTGCGTGGTGTGGACTTGAAAATGGAAGCCCACAAAATCACGGCGCTGATTGGCCCGTCCGGTTGTGGCAAAAGCACTCTGCTGCGTTCACTCAACCGGATGAACGAGCTGGTGCCTTCGGCACGGGTGGAGGGCGAAGTGCTCTTCCACGGCCAGAACCTCTACGACCCCGCTGTCGATGCGGTTGAGGTTCGCCGCCGGATCGGAATGGTGTTCCAGAAGCCCAACCCCTTCCCCAAGTCGATTTTCGACAACGTGTCCTATGGCCCGCGCATCCTGGGCCAGCGCAACAAGGCCATTCTCAACGAGATCGTCGAACGCAGCCTGCAACAAGCCGCGCTGTGGGATGAGGTAAAGGACGATCTGAAAAAGTCAGGTCTGGCTTTGTCTGGTGGCCAGCAGCAGCGCCTGTGCATTGCGCGCGCGCTGGCGGTTGAGCCGGAGATCATCCTGATGGATGAGCCGTGCTCCGCGCTGGACCCGATTGCGACGCTGCGTATCGAGGAACTGATGCGCGAGCTGAAAGAAAACTACACCATCGTCATCGTGACTCACAACATGCAGCAGGCGGCCCGTGTGTCGGACTTTACCGCCTTCATGTTGTCCGATGAGCGCCGTTCGGGTGAAATGGTCGAGTTTGGGCGCACCGAAAAGATCTTCAACCGGCCCGACGACTCCCGTACCGAAGACTATATCACCGGGCGTTTTGGCTAAATCGGAATCAACACCAGGGACGTATGCGCGTCATACGTCCCTGCACTTACAAACTTGCACCTGATTCCACTGCCCGACACCCTATGGCGGTGTCCTCCCCAGGGCATGTTGATTTTTGCGCACAATCGCCGTCGTTATCGTGCGAGTCTGCCACCATTAGCGCACATTCATTATTCAACCACGACATGCTTTTTAGGTACACGAAGATTCCTATGGCTGATAAACCGATCAAATCTCGTAGTACCTTAGACCGCGAACTGACCGTTCTGCGCGACAGCATTCTGCGCATCAGCCATATGGTTGATGCAGCCATCAGTCGTTCGATGCACGCACTCAAAGAGCAGCATGTCGAACAGGCGCGCCAGGTGGTGGTCGATGACCAACACATCAACAAACTGCGCTACCAGACTGAAACAGATTGCTATCGGCTGCTGGCCACCCAGCAACCGACCGCACGCGACCTGCGCTCGATTGTGACCGCGATTCACATCGTCGTCGAACTCGAGCGTATTGGGGACCATGCGGTGGATATCGCGCGCATCACGCAAATTCTGGCCCAGGAACCTCTGCTCAAACCCCTGATCGACCTGCCACGCATGGCGCATATTGCGCGTGAAATGATGGGCAACGGTCTAAATGCCTATCTGGATTGGGACGAAGACCTGGCGCGCCAGGTGACGCAACGCGACAGCGAAATCGACCAATTAGAAAACCAGGTGTACCGCGAACTGCTGGCGTTCATGTTGCAGGATGCCACTACCATCAATCGCGCCACACACTTGCTGTGGGTGTCGCATCACCTGGAACGCATCGGTGATCGCATTACCAATATCTGCGAGCGCGTCATCTTCATGGTGACAGGCGAGATGGAAGAAACAGAAGAAAACGCCTGATGTCTCGTGTTTGTGTGGGCCAGTGCTATTCCAGCCAATGCAGCGTCTCACGCACGTTGTTCGGGGTGCCTGGCGGTAGATTGCGCGTTATCTGTGCGCGCCCCAACACGCCACCCCACGCCACTAGCCCATAGTGCCGGGCATAGAAATACCGTTCGAAAGGCTTGCTGTCCGGTTGGTTGCCCACGTTTTCATACGCCGCCAGGATCGCCACATCCGCCAGTTCTAGCCCACTCGTGAATTTGATCTTGCGCAACACGGACTCGAGTTTGATCCAGGTGACATGGGTGTACGTGCGCAGCAGCGCCCCGTCACGTTTGCGGCGGTAGACCACCACCGGCATCCGCCGAAACGGAACCCCGCGCGTCATATAACGTGGAATCCACGCGCTGCCATACTGGCCCTGTTCCGTCAGCGTATACACTTCACCATTTCCCGGTGAGGTATCGGTCCCGCGATAGATGAAGCTGTGGTCGTACCACAACTCCTCCCATTCCGCGTTTTTGACATGATAGAAGCTGGAGCCTTCCACCTGGGTTTGCACGCGCTGCACACCACCACCCTGCCAAGTGTGCTCCATGTCGTATAGCCGTCCATCGCCGCGCAGGTACTGGAGCATGTCAAAAACCTGGTCGGGGTCGATCACGTCGATTAACGTAAAAATCTGCTGGTCAAACAACTGACCGCGCGCATTCCGTCCCTGCCAGGTGCTATTGTACAACCCCGGCACACGCGGCGCGCGCAGTGTGACCGACACATCAACGGTCTGCCCTGGTTCGGCGGCGGGCAGCGGCACGTTACTCGGCGCGTTCAGAGCGTGACCGCTCACATGCTGGAGCGTGTAGCCTGCGCCCCAGACAGTGGTGCCTGTATTACGCAAACGCCACACCTTCACGACCGATTCGTTAGGTTGGAGCTGTTCCCCATCCTCGACCGTAACATCCGCCACCCAACTGAGTTCATCCAGATCAACCGGCGGCTGGTCGAAGTCGGGCACGTCGATCAGGACAAACACGTCGAACTCGAAAAACTGGCCGCGTGGACTGCGTGCTTTCCAGGAGCTTTTATGGGTGCCGGGTTTGCGCGGCGCAGTCAGCGTGACAGATATGTCCACCACCTGGCCGGGACGTGCCGGGGGCAGCGGCACGCTGTCTGGCCCATCCATCTTTTCGTTGCCGGCAAACGCCAGGACATACCCCGTGCCCCAGGTCGTTGTACCGGCATTGCGAACACGCCACGTCTTGACGAACGACTCGCCGGGCTGCAAAATCGAGCCATCCGGCACGGTGACATCTGCCACATAGCGCATTTCGTCCACCCCGTCGATAGGTGAGGGCGCATCGGGCACCTGAATGTCTGCATAATGCTCGTAGGGGAAGGCGACACCGCGCGTGTTGTGCAGCTGCCAGTAGCTGCGGTGGCGTCCGGGGGTGTCCGGCGCGGTCAGTCGCACCGACACGTCCACCACTGCACCAGGCCGCACCATGCGCGTCAGCGGCACACTGTCCGGCCCCTGCATCCGGTCCCCGCGCGCAAAACGCAGCGTGTAGCGCTGGTCCCAGGTCGAGGTGCCAGTATTGCGCATGCGCCACGTCTTGACGAACGACTCGCCGGGCTGCACACTGGTGCCATCCTCAACCGTGACATCCGCCACGTAGGATGCCTGGTCAATCAGGTCCGTCGCCTCAACTTCGATCTCGGCGTATACATAACCTCGGAACGAATTGCCCTCCGGATTGCGCAGTCGCCACAGGCTACGATGACTGCCTGCCAGACGCGGCGCGACGAGTTCCACCGCCAGGTCAGTCACCTGGCCCGGCTGTACGGCGGGCACGGGCAGCGCCACCTGGTCTGGACCGTCCATCTGGTCCCCACCGTAAAAGGCCAGTACGTAACGCTGGTCCCAGGTCGTGGTGCCGGTATTGCGCACTCGCCATACTTTTCGAAACGTCTCACCCGGCTGCATCACGGTACCGTCGGGCACGGTCACATCGGCCACAAATACAGAATCGTCATACGGTGGTTCGTCATCAAACAGAAAGTACGGCTCCGGGTCCACCACGTCGGCCACCACGTACCCGTTTCGCCCGTGCCCAATGTGTTGCAGCGTCAGGTGCAGGTGGATGCCGGAGGAATAGCCGGTTGTGCCTGCCACGCCAAGTTTCTGCCCAGCCAGCACAAACTGCCCCTCGCGCACGGTGGGTGGCTCGGAGAGATGGGCGTACCACGTCACCCAGCGGCCATCGTGCCACTGGTGCACAATGCGCACATAATGCCCGTAACCCCGTTCGTCAAATGCGACCCGGTCAACGATCCCGCGTTGGGCCGCCAGCACCGCCACCGGTCGCCCTTCAGCGTCGATGGCAGCCAGGTCCAGCCCTTCGTGTTTTTGCAGTTTGTCCGGTGCAAACCAGTAATCGCGCGGCGCATCAAAGCGGTCCACAACCACAAAGCTGCGGGCAACCGGGTTGGTCAGGTAAAAATCGGGCGTAGTGGTCGGCATCCCCGACTCTCCTTTGGGTTATTGGGTTGGCGCTCCCGTTACCATGCTCCTCATTCTATTGCTTCTTTAGGGGAACGCAAATCGGGACCGGAGGTTGGCTCCCGTCCCGATGGTGTTCCGTCCCGACAATTAGTGCGCAGTTATGGTCGCGCTGGGAATGTGCGATCAGGCGCTGTCGTTGCGCATGTTGTCGATGATGGCGCTGGCAAATCCGCTGGTGGCTACTTCGGTGGCCCCGTCCATCTGGCGCGCGAAGTCGTAGGTTACGGTCTTTTGATCGAGCGTCTTTTCATAGGCCGTCTTGATCATCTCCGCTGCTTCGCGCCAACCCATAAATTCCAGCATCATCACGCCGCTGAACATCAGCGAGCCAGGATTTACTTTGTCCAGGTTGGTGTATTTGGGGGCAGTGCCGTGTGTGGCTTCGAACAGCATCACCGAATCCCCGATGTTCGCACCGGGCGCAATGCCAACGCCGCCGACCTGCGCCGCCAATGCATCAGAGAGATAGTCCCCGTTCAGGTTGGGAGCGATGATAATATCAAATTCAGCGGGACGCAGCAGCATGTGCTGGAAGATGATATCCGCGATGCGATCCTTGACCACGATTTTGCCTTCGGGCTGCTTGCCATCGTACTTGTCCCACAGTCCATCCTCGGTGATCGTGTGCTCGCTGAACTCCTCGGCGGCGACCTCGTAACACCAGTTGCGGAACGCACCCTCGGTGAACTTCTGGATGTTGCCCTTGTGCATGATGGTGATGCTCTTGCGTCCGCGATCAAGGGCGTAGCGCAACGCCGACCGCATCAGGCGCTTGGTCCCGAAGGGGCTGATGGGCTTGACGCCCAGTCCGGCTCCCTCAAAGAAATCCTCGCCCATTTCTTCCCGCAAAAAACGCGCCAGCTTCTCGTTTTCTGGCGTGCCAGCCTCATACTCGATGCCCGCGTACACGTCCTCGGTGTTTTCGCGGAAGATCACCATGTCCACTTTTTCCGGCTCGCGCATCGGCCCCGGCACACCCCGGTACCAGCGCACTGGCCGTACACACGCATACAGGTCGAGCACCTGCCGCAATGTGACATTCAGGCTGCGAAAACCGCCCCCGACGGGCGTGGTCAGCGGCCCCTTGATGCCCACCAGGAATTCGCGCAGTGCATCGAACGTTTCTTCCGGCATGTAGTCGCCATCATAGATTCCAGCGGCTTTTTCGCCCGCATAAATCTCCATCCACGCGATCTTGCGCCGCCCGCTGTACGCCTTTTCCACCGCCGCATCCCAGATACGTTTGGACGCTGTCATAATGTCGCGCCCGATGCCGTCCCCCTCGATGAAGGCCACAATGGGATTATCCGGTACACAGTGCTCGAATTCCAGGCACGTTATCTTTTCGCCCTCGTCGGGCACAACAATATGTTGATATGTCATCGATAGTTGGCTCCTTTTGGTGGTGCGAGATAATTCCATGTGCACATTGTTTGTTTGCTTCTGCTCGCTACTGCTTCCATTTAATCGTGCAACCCACGGCTTTGGTATCAGCCACCGGCGGTGTTTGACCCGCCAACACCGCATCCAGCGCATCCCGTAGGTAGGCGTGCTGCACCGCGCCGGGCTCGTCGTAGTTATCGTCAATTGCGCCGCGATAGCGCACAACGCCGTCGCCATCTAACAAAAATACATGCGGTGTATGCGTGCCACCATAGGCGCGTGCGATGTCCTGGCTGTCGTCGCGCAAGTAGGGGAAGTTAAAGCCCTGTTCCTGGGCACGCTGCTGCATGTGGGCCACATCGTCGTCGGGATAGCGGCTGGTGTCGTTGGGGTTGATAGCCACCAATACTACGCCCTTATCCGCGTAATCACGCTGTATCTCAACCATGCGCCCTTCCCACGCGCGCACGTAGGGGCAGTGGTTGCACGAGAAGATCACAGCAACGGCCCGATGACGGGCCAGCAGATCAGCCAAATCAACCTGTTTATCGTCGACGCCCGGCAGTGCAAAACGCGGGCCAGTTTGTCCAAGCTCGATCATGTCGAATTTCTCCTTGCATGTAGAATCGCGCGCCTGATAGTTTCTTCTGACGGTAGGGGGGATGGCCGCCCATCCTCGCGGAAATACAGGCGGCAGGTCAGCCGGTAGGTTTGCGGTGCACCGGGATCGATATCAACCTCGTTCACCCGGATGGTGGGGGAACCGGGGAAGCGCCATTGGGCAGCATCGGCTTCTGTTTTGATCTCGACCGACTCGATGAGCGCGTCGACATCCATGTCTTGCAGCACGGTCTGTAACCGCTGCCACGCTTCTGGATGCGATGGACACCCCGCCCACCACAAAAATTGAATCTGGATCATTGGGTTTACTCACTGAACGCTTTCAGTGAATATAGATGCGATTAGCGGTAGATTGGATGCAAATTCGATAATTTTTCTTACACATA
>JAADYV010000377.1 GCA_010092855.1 Chloroflexota bacterium
CAACGCCGAAAGCTTGTTCTTCCTACAGCCCCCCAACAAACAACTGCTAAACGGGCAGACACGCCGTATCCAATTATGGGGGCGCGGCTTGCCGGCCTACACTTTCGATAGAGGCCCGCTGCAAGGTTTGGAGCTCAACGGCTGCCTGGTTGCGGTTGTGTTCATCTGGGTGATCGGGCTGGTCATCAGCCTGGATTTTTGGAACGACGCCCAGACGCAAGACCGCGAATACGAGCTGACACAGTCTGGCAAGAGCATCGAGGCCGAGGTGACCGGCAGGAACACCACTACCTCCGACGAGGGCCATGTGACCTATTTCGTCAGCTTCCGCTACCGGGTGAATGACCGCGAATACGAACTGCGCGACACCACGACCCAGACTCGCTACGACCAGGCGGAAAAAGGGGCGAGTATCCGGATTCGCTACGATCCCGACGATCCGGAGTTTGCGCGGCTGGAGGATCACGCCCCGGCACCGCGCCAGCTGCTTTCCCTGGGCTACAAGATTTTCTGGGTGGTGTGGGGGCTGCTGGTTGTGCCGCTCCTGGTGTTAGGTTTCTGGCCGGAAATTCGCCAGCGCTTCCGTCACCGGCGGCTGCGGCGTAAGGGATACCTGCTGCCCGGCACGGCAGTGCGCCTCGATCATCACCGCAGCGAAAACGGCCCTCAGGTCGCTCGATTGCGCTACCGCTTCACCACGCCATCCGGCACCCAGATCGAAGCCCGGACCGCCCAGGTTTCCTGTTTGCTCCGGACCGGCCCCGTCACGCGTATCGAGGGCGGCGAGACGGTGATGGTACTGTACGTGCATGATCGCTTGCATACTGTGCTGTAGGGGAGGAAACAATGTCACGACGAGAAATGACCATACCAGACGCGCTACGCAACGATGCCGTGTTCGTGCTGGAACCGGAGAATGAACTGCTGCTCAGCGGGCGGTCGCACCGCATCCGGCTGCCGGGGCAGGGCACCGGCTACCAGTTGACCGGCTCCAGCGGCTATATCCACGTCACCGGCTGCCTGGTGTTCGCCCTTGTCGTGTGGGCGTTCGGGCTGGTAGCGAGCATCTCCAGCCTGGACCGGGCGGTTTCCCAGAACCGGGAATACGAGCTGCAACAGTCCGGTATTCCCCTGCAAGCGACCGTGACCGAAAAACGGGGCCGGGCCGTTTCGGAACCAAACGACACCAACCATGTCACCTTCCGCTACGTCATCGCCGACCGGACCTACACGGTCGAGCAGGAGGTCACTTTTGGCCAGTACGCGTCGTTTTCAACCGGCCAGCAGGTGGAGGTCAAGGTGGACCCGGACCACCCGGCGACGGCGCGGCTGCTGGACGACAACGGGCGCGTACTCGGCGTGGGCCTCGACTGGATGAAGGTGGCGCTGGCGGGCTTGCTGTTCTTCGCCCTGCTGCTGGTCGGGCTGATCCTGGCGCGTGTGGGGTGGCGCGTGCGGAACCGCCGGCTCGCCCAGTCTCTCGATCACCCCTGGCTGGCCTGGCGCATCGCGCTCGTCGTCTGGTTGGGTCTGGGTGGGTTGTTGACCTGGTGGGCGGTGACAGCGTCGTTCCAGAACCACGCCGGGCAGTTGGACAACGAGGGTGTCGTAGTTGATGCCGTGGTCGAGACGAAGCGCCATGTGGACCACAGCTACCGGCGCTACGTGTCCTATGCGTACCGGGTGAACGACCGGGAGTACACACATACCGACACGGCCACGCTCGAAGGCTATAGCCTGGCCGAAGTCGGCTCCCACGTGTGGATCCGCTACGATCCGGATGATCCGGGATACTCACGGCTGGTGGAAGGTGACGATTTTCACGTACCCGGCGCGCACAAGTCCTCGACGACGGGGGCGGCCATCTTCAGCACAGCGTGGGGGGTAACAGGCGCGCTGGCTGTGGCGCTGTTGATCGGGCGGTTGCTGGTACGGTGGTGGCGCCACCGGCGGTTGCGGCGCAAGGGGCGTGTCCTGCCCGGCGAGGCGATCACGCTCGACAGTTACCCGTTGGACGATACAAGTAAGCTCGTCCGGCTGCACTACGCATTCGTCGCCCCGGCGGGAACGCCGCTCCGCGCCAGGACGCGCACGTCATACTGGCGGCACAAGGACCGGCCACCGCACGTCCCGCGAGGCACGCCGGTGGCGGTGTTGTACGTGCATGACCGGCTGCATACCGTGCTGTGAGGCACGATAGATTGTGAAGCACAACCAACACCTATTGAGAAGGAGTGTGTACGATGTCTGAAGAACTTACCCTGCGCTGCGAGCGTTGTGGGCGGACCGGGCCGGACCTGTTGGACTGTGACCAGCGCGAAGCGGGCCTCTGCCCCTACCGGCGCGAGGACGTTGGCGGCGGGCGGATCGTGCGCCTGGTGCTGGCGCTGGTGCTGTTGGCGCTGGCGGCGGTATTCGTTGCGTGGGGACTGATGGGTGGCGGAGCGCTGGCGTTATTGCTCGGTGGCGTAGTGGGGCTGGTGGGACTGTTCGCGCTGGGGCTGGCGGTCACCAGCAGATCGTCCCCGGCGGTTTTTCACCCGGATACCGCGGCCCTGTGGGGCGAGGCGCGCACGATACGCGGCCCGGTCACGGTCACGGTGCTGCCCCCGCTGCCCATCGACCTCACGCTGCGGACGCGCGGCGCTTTCACGCACCCGCCCAGCCTGGCCCCGTTGAGCCGGGAGGCACCGGCGCGCGAACAGGCGGTTGCGGTCTTCATGGCGGCGATGGTCGGTCTGCTGGCGTCAGGACGGTTGGTACCGCGCCGGGCCCGGCAGCATATGACGGGGGCGAGCAGCGGGATGCTGGAGGAGCCGGTGGACTACGTGCTGGCCGTGGGGCAGGATGGCCCGGTCGAGGGTGTGCTTGACGCACGGATTATGGACGCGGTGCGCGACTGGCAGACCCACCGCCTGGACGAGGCGAGAACGCTCAAGATGGTGTCGATGGGGCTGTATGTGTCGCCCCAACACGGCATGGCCGTCACCGAAATCGTTGGCGCCATTCTGGGCCCTGGCAAGAGTGATCCATTTGCCTGGGTGATGAACCTGGTCCGCAAGGATGCAAAGGCGCGTGGACTCTCACCGGCAGACCTGGGCGCGGACTACGCCACCCTGCGCGACCTGTTTGCCCAACTGCAAGCGGCCCAACCGGATCTGGCCCGGTCCTTGCACAGCCGTCTCGAACCGACCATCAAGGTGTATGTCCCCTCCGATTAGCGGGTTGGGGCCGCCGGTCAGTCACCTGCTGTTTCCAGCCGGGCGAGCCAGGCGGCGAAATGCTGGCACGCCGCGCGAATATCTGCCAGCCCGATCTCGCTCGTGATCAATGGACCATGAAACGGTTTCTGGTATGCGGCTACCAGTTCCCGCAATCGCCTGGATGGGGGCTGTTCTTCGTTGATCTCTTCCGGGGAGATGAATGCCCGGCGGATGGCGTGCAGGTCTTCGCTGATGTCGAGATCGGGGAACTGTTTGGCAATAGCATCAGGATCAACAAACAGTAACGCTTCGAACTCGTGCAGCGCCAGGTAGGGCAGGAAGCGCCGGTGGCCAATATCCTGCTGGAAGGCGGCTTCCAGGCCCGCGACCCGCGCAAAACACGGGCCGGGTGGGAGCGCTTCAGGCCGGGGAAAATCTGGCGGCAGCCCGTAATAGTCCAGCATGGTGGTCACCAACACAGCATTCGTATCACCCAGCAGCAGGAGTAAGTCGGCTTTCACGCGCTGGTAGGACGTGATGCCACCCGTGAAGTTGGGGCCATCTTTGACGCGCTTGGTCACGAGCAAGCTGGGGGTGAGGTGAATGCCTTTGGTGTTCAGATACGGGCCGAGCACATCGCGCACGAAAGTTTCTTCCGTCTGGCCCTCGACCAACACGTGAACAAACTTCATCGCTGCGGCCTGCCTCCGATCACGTTTTTCTCCCACAGGTCGCCCAGACCATACTCGTCCAGCCAGCCCGCAATCTCGTCCTGGGCCAGCCGCCGGAAAGTCGATTGACCTTCCAGCCGATCCACGACCAGGATTTCCTCCGGCGTGAACTGGTTGACGAGTGGTACCGACTGTGTGGCGACGATCACCTGTGTCCGCTCTGCTGCCTGGCGCAGCAGGCTGACCAGCAGCGTGATCGCGTAGGGATGCAGGCCGAGCTCCGGTTCATCGATCAGGATGGTGGCTGGCAGCGTAGGTTGGAGCAGCAGCGTTGCCAGCGCCACGAAGCGCAGCGTGCCATCCGACAGCATGTTGGCGTTGAAGTAGTCGTCCGAGCCGCGCTCGCGCCATTCCAGCCGGATGGTGTCGG
>JAADYV010000378.1 GCA_010092855.1 Chloroflexota bacterium
GGTGTCAGCGCGTCGAAGGGTTTGCCGCTGCCCGCCATGATTGCGTGCAGATGCGGCGCGGGGTTTTCGGACATAGTATGTTCTCCTCCAGAATAGCGGTCAGCGATCAGCTTGTCAGTGTGAAGGTAGTTTTGCAGGGTATCCCTACTCCGACAGACAGACAACCTCCGCCGGGTTGCTGGCGCTAGGAAAACACCCGGACGGCGGATAACTCTGGAAGTGGGCATTAAACGTCAGTGTACCATAGTCGCTCTCGTAAGTGCGCGAACTGATCATAATAGTGTACGTTTCCCCCGTCTGCACCTCGACTTCCAGGGCAGAAGCGGTGCCGCTGTAGTCGTTGTTGCACGCGATCTGCATCAGGCTGCCGCGCTCGCCGGTGTAGACGGCCAGCACAGTATCGTAGGTGCTGCCCCCGGTGTCGATCTCCAGCACGCCGTCCGCCAGGCCCTCGTACCGGTACCAGACCGAGCGATGGCCATAGCCCGCGCACGTCGCTGGATCATCGTCCCAGGCGGTGGCGTAGCGCGTGTTGACCGTATCGGTGTAGTTGCTAGGGCTGACCAGGCGCGCGTCGTCGATGTCGTCGTGGGCCACCGACGGCAGACAGGAAGCGTATACTGCCGGGTCGTAGAGCACGGCGTAATGCGCTTGCAGCAGTCCCCAGCCAAAGGCAGCATCCCGCCCGGCGCTGCCCAGGTCCATGGCCGAACACGACAGCGCCTGGCGCACTTCCCGCGCCGTATCCGTATAGCCCGAAGACCACACCAGCGCAGCGGTCCCGGCCACGTAAGGCGCAGCCATCGAGGTGCCGGTTTTGGGGCCATAGGTGTTGTCGTAGAGCGTGCTGTAGATGCCGGTGCCCGGCGCGGCCAGGTCGACATAGACGTTATAGTTGGAGGTCGCATACCGTTCGTTGGTCTCGGTGGTGTTGGCTACGCTGATGACGTGATCGTAGGAAGCGGGATAGCTGATCGTGCTGTTGCCATCGTTGCCCGCCGAGGCCACGATCACCACGTCGCGTGCGGCGGCATAGTTGACCGCGTCGCGCTCCAGTTTGACCCAGCCCGGCCCACCCAGGCTCAGGTTGATGACGTTGGCCCCGTTGTCGGTGGCGTAGACGATGCCGCTGGCAATGCGCGAGGAGGTCGCACCGCCCGAACTGACAATGCGCACCGGCATCGTGCGCGCGTTCCACGCCATGCCTGCTACGCCCTGGCCGTTGTTCGTGCGCGCATTGGCGATTCCGGCGACGTGGGTGCCGTGCCCGGTGCTGGACCCGGCGCTGTCCATTGGCACGCTGTCGCCGTCCACGAAGTCATAGCCCGCCACCAGGTTCCCGGCCAGGTCGGGATGGTCCAGGTCCACACCCGTATCCAGCACGGCGATCACGACCGATGGATCGCCCACCGTGCGATCCCAGGCGGCGTAGGCATGAATGTTGTTAAACGCCCACTGGCTGCCCAGGCCGGGGTCATTGGGCGAGAGGGCTGGATAGCGCACCAGGTCCGGCTCCAGCGCGAGCACCTGCTCGTCGTCGCGCAGGGGCGCAAATTCGGTCGCACCGGGCAGCGCGATGACAACGGCGTTCAGGGCCGGAATGCGGTCGATGACGGTGCCGCCCCGCCCGGCGACCAGCGCGTCGATCTCGGCGGGGGAGGAACCGGGCACATAGTGCAGAATGTAGGTGTTGGGCACGGCCTGCGGCGCGTCGGAGGGGATGCCGCTCTCAGATTGCGCCGCCGAGGGTAAGGAGAACATCCCCTCTGGAGCCGGGAAGACGGCCACTGTGACCTGCTGGCTGAAGCTGGCGCCGGTTGCGTCGGTGATGGTGTAAGTCAGTGTGTCCTCGCCCGTATAGTCCGCTGCCGCCGTATACAGCACCACCGTCCCGCTCGCGCTCTCGACGGTGCCATGCGCAGGCAAACGGTCGATGGTGTGGGTGTAGGGCGGCACGCCGTCCGGCATGGCTAACCCGATGGGCGTGGCTACACCCGCAAACGCAACCTGGGTTGGCGCGTCAACCTGGGCTTGGCTTGCAGGCGCAGTCGGGAACGGGATCAGCAGGGCCAGCAGCCCAACGCATACGAACCGGGCCAGCCAGGAGCGCAAACAGGACACAGGGAACCTCCTTCGAAAATAAGTCGTCAGCTTTCAGCCCTCAGCAGGTCAGCTTTCAGCAATTCAGCAGTCAGGAAAAGCAGCGAACCGACAACTGAAAGGCTGACGAGCACCCCCAAGTGTGCCCCTCCGCTGTTTCGCAGGAATTAGCCATGTCGCCACGCGACGGTGTCGCATCCGCACCATCATGAGATGAAAATGGCCGGTCGTGTTGTGGCTTGAGTTTTTTGCTCTTAGCTGACATGCTGAGTAGCTGACGGCTGACCTGCTGATCGCTGCCCGCTAAACCGCCGCAGCACACATAATGTCGCGCGAGCCAGGTATCCCTGACACCGTCTGCACAAAAGCCGCGCAGTGTCGAGAATTGTTGTAAAATGAAACAGTAGCCAAGCATTTTATCGTTGGTTAGAACGATTGGCGCGGATAGGGTGTTGTGATCGCGGGATATGGCGTTTTTCAAACCGGCCTGGATATCGGCTGTTCAGTCATTGACCAGTGGCCCCTGGCGATCCTGCTGGCAAGCGGTGGGCTGCTGCGCTGGCGGCAGTGGCTACACTGGCTGTCGCGGTGGTGGCGAGCCGCGCACCGCCGGACAGCGTATGCCACGATTGTCCAGTCCATGCCCGATCCCGTTGTGATCCTGGATAATCAGGACCGCGTGCTGGACCTCAACGCCGCGGCTGAGCACGCGCTGGGCTTGCACGCTGATGAGGTGGTAGGCCGCCCCGTGAGTGGGGTGTATGCGGCCTGGTCGGACCTGGTGACGCAGTTGCAGCCGCACGACCAGTTCCAGACCGACGTCACGCTCGACGTCGAGGGCGAGCAGCGGCACTTTGCCATCAGTGTCGCGCCACTGACGGACCAGCGCAAGCGGCGCGTTGGGCGCTATGTCGTGGTGCGCAACATCACCGCCCGCCAGCAGGCGGAACAGGCGCTGGCCCAGCACCATCACCAACTCGAACAAACCGTCCGTCATCGCACAGCAGAACTGATTAGCGTTAACCAGGACCTCAAGCGCGAGATCGCCGAACGGCAACAGATCGAGGCCGAACTGCACTACCGCATCGCGTTCGAAAACCTGGTCACCAGCATATCAACCGAATTCATCAATCTGGCCCCACACGAAGTGGACGCTGGCATCGAACGCGCGCTGGAAGCCATTGGTGAGTTTTTTGATATCGACCGCGCGTTTGTCGGGCAGCTCCCACCGGGCGAGGAGATAGGCCACATCAGCCACCAGTGGTGTGCGCCTGGCATCGAGCTACTGGCGAACCCCTGGCAGACTATCTGGCCAGGGCCGGGTTCGTGGTGGATCGAGCAGGCAGGGCAGCGCTTCAAAACGCTTTACATCCCCAGTGTTGCCAGCTTGCCTCCCGAAGCAGCCGCAGAAAAAGACTTCTTCACATCCCTCGACGTGCGCTCGGTAATCGCCGTACCGATGATGTTTGGCAATGCTTCTATTGGCTCCCTGGCGCTCGAAGCCTTACGCGAAGAGCGAACCTGGCCAGCGGACGCTATCGCCTTACTGCGCATCGTGAGCGAAGTGTTCACCAACGCCCTGCAGCGTCAACAGGTCGAAACGGCCCTGCAC
>JAADYV010000379.1 GCA_010092855.1 Chloroflexota bacterium
CCAGGGCATATTCAGCGGCCTTGGTCGCTGTCGCATCTTCGATACTTACCAGATTGGCTTGCGCAATCGCCGTGCTGGTTTTTTCGAAGTCGCTTAGTTCGTCATCGCCGCCCAATACAAAAACCACCAGCAGCACCACGATCACGATCACGGCCAGCAACATCATAAACCCAAGAAATACGAAGGTCCGGCTGACGCCACCACCTGGACCTTCATCGAAGCCGGGCAGCGTCAGGTCTTCGTCAAATGACGGCATTTCGTCCAGTTCGCTCAGGTGTTCCAGGTCATCAAAACCCATAATTTTCCTCCGCGTGTATGGCGGCGTGACTAAGTACGACGATTCCGGTGGCTACCCTACCACTTCGATGTTGGCCAGCGGAATCAATCTGGCCTGGCCATCTGCCAGTTGGACCCTGGCACACGGCAGCCGCAGCCCACTTTCTATCACTTGAGGAGCCGGGGGCAGTTCGACCACTTCGCCCGTCAAACCGTCCCACGGTGCCCGTGTCATGCGCACTTGCGCGCCCACCTGCAAGGCCTGGTCCAGCGCTGGAGTGGGAGGCGTGCTGCCTCCAGTTGGCAGCGGGATCATGATTTCTGGCCGCTCCCACGACCACCGGTCTGGAGCGGCGGCATTGAACGCCGCCTGCCGTCCCATGTTACTCTGCAATAAGGTATAAATCAAAGTCGTGGGTCGACGCTGGCCAAACCCTTCGGTCAATATAACAGGAAATTTAAGCCCCATCGCAAATTCGCGCAAGTCGGAGGACATACTGGGGGCCACGACCCCGGCCACTTCTTGCTGCTGTGCCACCAACAGATCGCCCTTGTTGATCGGATAGGGGCTGATGATCACCATCTGCCGGTATTCAGAGATGCTTACGTCGAGTTTGCTGAGCTTGACAAAGCCTTCTTCGGGCAAAAAGCGGAACGCTTCATAACAGAACCCACCGTTGCCCCAGGCACACTGGATCAGCGCGCCGCTGCCCGCGATGCGGACCAGGTGGGGTTCCACTTCCTGCACCTGGCCGGGAATCTTGGCCTGAATCTCAATCGCGCGCTCGCTGACTTGCAGGATAATGCGCCGGTCTTCGGCCAGCACGATCAGGCCATCGGCAGGGGAATGGAGCACCCGCGCCCGCCGTCCGCGCCCGCGTCGTGCCAGTTCGTGCCCAAACTGCACCTGCTGCCCGGCGTCTACCTCGATCATGTCGGCCACGTTTTCCTTGCGCCGTGCCTTGAGCGCTGCCCCCACGTCGATGATGCGGAACTCGCGGTAGACATCGCCTTCCAGGATCACCTGCATGGCTTCCACCGGGGCATTCGAGATGGTGTGTGTGGGACGCGGCACAGCTTCTGACGGCAGACGTCGCTCGCGGATGACGCGCACCAGCCCCTGGATGGTGGCTACCTCAGGATAGTAGGGCATGAGCCGTTTCCTCCTCCATGTCGGCTGGTAGCTCTAGCTCTAGGTCGTCATCCATCACGCCCGCGTCTTCGGTAACTGTGCCAGCCCCGGCCACCGATGGCCCGGCGTCCCGGCCAGTCATGGCCAGCAGCCACTGCTGGAACCGTTCGGCACGGTCCTTCTGGCGCGGCATGGCCAACGGACGTCCGCGCGCATCAAAGATGAACCCGGCAGCCCCGGCGGTCAGCTTCATGCGCAGCCGCTGCTTGCCGTTGATTGACAGGCCGCGCCGCAGCCGGATGCGCACATCCGCCGTCACACCCGGCAGCACGGGGGCCATCCAGATTTCGCCGCCCTTAACGACGTGGTTGAACACCTGGCCGTTTGGATGCTGAATACGCACTTTAATCGCGTCGCGCCCATAGCGTACCCGCCCCAGCGGTGAAAACGCTGGTCCCAGGTTGACCAGCCCGCCCGCATCCAGTGCCTGGACCGTGATCAGCGGTTTGAGGTAGGCGATCACGCCCAGCGCCGAAAGCAGGTTGTGCGGGTCCAGGTACAGGTCTGTAATGCCGGTCGGCTGCAGCGCATCCAGCAGCAGCATCGCCGCCATGCCTGGATGCTGAGTTTCGGTCAGAATCGCGCCCGCACCCACCACAGGCCGGAAATCGGGCAGCAAATCGCCTTCGCCCAGGCCCCAGGCCGGACGCGCCTCGTCCACTACCAGGCGCACGATCTCGCGCGCCAGCGCCTGCTCAATCATCAAGTCTTCGGGCGTGCCGGGCACGGTCGCCGGATGGAGTTGTTTGTTATGGGCGTAATCCCACAGCGCCTCATCGTCAATCTCGAACGGCAGCCAGCGCCGCAGCTTATCCAGCGTGATCGTTTCCATCGTCTGCACGATGTGGTGCCCGACGCCCAGGTCGGTGCGGATGTTGTAATGCGGCTCCTTGTGCACACCCGCCACCACTACGCTGTTGGCGCTGCCGACGTCGACGTACAGCGGCCCGACACCTTTCTGCGGCAGTTCGCCTAGGTAGCGGATAGCGCTGATGTAGCCCTGTGTGGTCGGCACCACCCCGACCTGGCTCTGGCGGCCTACTTCGGAAAAACCGCCCGTGCTGCGACTGCGATAGTCGTCATACACCAGCGCCAGCTCGATCTGGGCCGGGAAAAGCTGCTCGTCCTCGAGGCTGGGGCGTACATTCTTGGCGAAGAAGACGCTTGTCAGCGGCGCAAGCAGATTGCGGACCTGTTTGCGCAGCGCCTGGTTCCCGGCAAACAACACCGAGGGCACCATGCCATGCATGACCAGCGACAGCGCGGTGCGCACGATACGCACCAGTTCCAGCAAAATATCATCGGCCCCGTCGTCCGTCCCGCCCACAATCAGGATCAGGTCGGGATCATCCTGCAGAATAGCGTTAATCTGCTCTTCTTCGGTCCGTCGGTCATCGGGGCTGAGCGTGTTGGTGACGGTGACATAACTGCCCGCCAGCACGCGCTTGCCGCTCAGCAAGCTGATCTCCGGCGTCAGACCCACCAGAAAAACTTTCATCGGACGTCCAGCGCTGCTGGTGGCCAGAAATTCATCGACGCCGTGCCCACCTGCTTCCGGGATCATAAACACCTGGTCCGGTTCCGGGCTGAGCAACTGTCGCCCAATGCGTTCGGTCATGGCCTGGGCCGCGTGCTCCAACCCCAACGACACATTTGCCAGCGGCGGTTCCACCGTCGTGCGCGCTCGCGACGATGACACCAGCCGGTACTGTCCCTCCACGAGATCGATCAACACCAGGCGGGTCTGCACGCTGCCAATATCGGCTACCAGCACGGAGTTGATGTTTTCGAAACCCATCGCGGACCTCAACCCCCTATCTTGTCGAGAAAGAACTGGAACTGCTGGTCCATCACGTCACCAAAAATAGTCAGACTGGTGACAATCGCGCCCGCATACAGCGCGCCCAGCGTCAGGGTGACGAAAACCTGCCCGACTGCGCTCAACCAGCGGATGATCCTGGCCCGGCGCACCTCAGCCCCACGCTGCATGGCCAGGTATTGGAAATAGATCAGCGTGGTGACGACACCCACCACGATCACCAGACCCTCGCCGGTGTTGTCTTCCAGCGCCTGCCCGGTATCGCGCGCCAGGGGAATGACGGTTCCGGCCAGCGCGCCGATGACGGCCACGGCCACCCCAACGCCAATCACAAACGCCAGACCCAGGTTGCCGATCACGGCCAGGCGTGGCGAAAACTTGAGCAGCAGCAGCGCACCAAACAGAAACGGCACCGCACCTAACACCCGCAGGGCGGTCATGATCGCGCCGCTGCGCCCCTCGGATTCGGCCAGCAGCGTATCGTCCAGCCAGGGGATCAGCACGCTTTCCACCGCCACGATCACGGCGAAAGCCGCGGCTACGCCAATCAAAATGTGGAGCGCGAGCCGGTACAGGAAATTGTCGCCCAGCAAATAGCTAAACACGGCCAGCGTGAGGACAAACGAAGCCCATCCGGCAATCAGGTCGAGGTTTTCAGGCGTCAACGGTGTCTCCTCCGTCCCAAAGCGCGCAGCAAATTCACCGCCATGCCCAGCGAAATCACCCCGGCAATCAGCGCCAGCCCCAGCGCCATGCTGTGCCAGCGTGCCTCCTCCGGATTCGGCAGGTCCACGTCTTCCGGCACGCGGTACGGTTCGCGCGAGGCGCGGTTGCGCTCGGCGTTGTAGCTCGCGGCGTCCCGATATCCGGCCAGGTACCCGGCATAGGCATCATCTTCGACATACGGCACCGTCAATGGTTCGATGGCCGCCGTCACCAGCGCGACCTTGTCCACGTCCAGGTCGGCCAACTGCTCGGCCCAGGTGCGCACATCCTCAGATTCCTCGCCGATGACGACCACCAGCGCGATATCGTTTTCCACGCTGCCAACCACCAGGTTGGTGTCGTCGCCGTCCAGGTCGGATGCAAACGCCGGGTGCTGCTTGGGGATGCCGTCAGCATCTTCGGCAACGGTCCGCAGCGAGCGCACACCCACGAGTTCGCCGCCCAGGTATGCCAGCGTGAAGTAGTCCTCGCCCGGTTCCAGGCTTTCTTCCAGATAGGTGTTCACGACCAGCCAATCTAGCCCGCCCGCCAGCGACGCAAGCGCGGCCTGCGGTTGGGTAATGGTGAGCGTACTCGGTCCTGGCAGCGGTATTGCCGCTCCCAGGCTAAGCGACTGCTTTACCAGCGGCTGCCGCAAGGTGATGGCGTTCGTCCCGCGCTGGAAGAAGCTGGATGCCGATTCGACCAGCACTGCCGATCCTGGCATTCCCGGCACCAAGGCTATTGAAGGCGTGACGATCAACTCGTCGTCCCGTTGCGCGGGAACTGCCCGCCAGACCGTTTCCGAATAGCCGCGCGCTGCCAGCAGCGCCTCGTCTTCGGCCAGGTCTGCGAGCACAGCCTGGGCGTGGAATGCGCCAGCCGGGTCAGTGCCCAGCGTGAGCGGTACGCCGCCCCGCGCCAGCACGTCGCGCAGCACGGCTTCGGCCAACGGATCAAGCTCACCGGCAGCCGTCGGGCCATATTCGAATGCAAACAGCACCAGGTCCCCCGGCTGGATGTCGTCGATCTCGTCGGCGACATCATCGGCAGCGCTGTGCAGGTCTTCAGGATCATCGGCAAAATGCAGCGCATCGGTGGCGAACGGCCCGACCAGGCCCACCAGCAACAGCACCGAAATCAGGAAGCGGTCCAGCTTGCGACGGCGACGACGGCGTGCGCGGCGCGGGGCTGGGGTTGGCTCCGCTTCGGCGGTAACCGGTTCGCCCTCTTCATCGAACATGAATTCGCCGGACCCGGTGCCGAACCCGTCGAAGTCGACTTCTTCTTCCTCGAGAAGTTCCTCTTCTTCTTCTGCCCCCACCAGTTCCAACAGCGATTGCAACTGGTTGGCGCGCGAGCGCTGCTGGTCGGTGACGACCAGTCCCTCTACCGGCACACCTCCCGAGTCGTAGGGCAGCTTGCCCATCATCGGCAGGACGTTGGCAATGCCTTCTAGCGCCCCAGTTTCGGGGGAGGGAGCAGGAGGTACCTGACCCGCGATTTGCAGCAGGGTCGCTTCGCGGAACACGCGCAGACGATCCGGCAGTTCGCCGAGTTTCTTCTCGCGCTGGCTGATCTGCACACCGCCCAGCGTAAATGTGACCGGTACTTCGTCGGGACGCATTTCGGAGACCCAGTCCGGTTTGGCTTCGACCGTGACCGGTGGCGGCGCGATGTCATCGGGCAAGGGGGCCGCTTCGGGCTCGGGTTGCGCTTCCGCTGCCGCCTCGAACAGCGCGCCCAACTCGCCTTCTGCGCCTTCCGCTTCCGCGAAGAGGGCATCCAGGTCCCCAAGGTCGCCCAGGTCGGCATCCGTACCCTCAAACGGACTAACGCTGGTGGGTGCTTCTTCTACTACAGCCGGCAGGTCCGCATCCCGGCCCAGCAGGTCGTCGATGGCGGTGCTGTCAAGCTGCCGGTCTGTGATCCCGGCTTCAGGTGAGGGCGGCGCGATATCGTCGGGCAGCGGCATGGCCAGGTCATCTGCTGAAATCTCGCTCAGCCAGTCCATTTCCAACTCAGCACCCTCGTCGCCAGGTTGGTCTGCGGCGGCGGCTGTTGATGGGGCCGAAATCTCGCCGGGTAGCGGTACTTCGCTTTCTGGCCCGCTCAAGCCGGATTCCATCTCCCGCAGCCAGTCTGGAGCCTGTTCATCGAGGGCAGCGGATGAGGGGGAGGCCGGTTCGTCGGGCATTTTCGGCTCAAAGCGTTCGACAAAATCTTCGCCGGGGTCTTGCAAGTGCCCCGTTTTGGGCAGCGCGCCAGGCGTACCGGGGGCGAAATCGGCCATCCAGTCATCGGGCAGATCTGCCACTTCTGCCGCTGCCAAATCGCTCTCCAGGTCCAGATCGGGGAAGGGAATGTCGTCGGGCTGAGCCATGACATCCGCGCCGGGAGCTGCTGCCGCCAGCCAATCGGGAACTTCCCCGGCTTCGGCGGGGGCTTCGGCATCGGGCGCTGCCTGCGTGGGTACTTCCGGCGCGCCCAGGCCCGTGAACCAATCCGGTACATCACCGGCTGGCGTTTCGGCAGCGGGCGGCGCAGCCGGGGCGGCAGTTTCCGGGGTAGGGCTGACCATCGCGTCCGCCGAATAGTCCAACTGCTTGAACCAATCCGGCGCCGCTTCGACGTCCTGTTCATCCAACCCCAGGAACCAATCCGGCACAAACTCGGCTTCAGATTTTTTAGCCTTGCCTGGCTCAGCATCGCTGCTGGCTGGAGCAGCTTCCTGACCCTGGTCCAGCCGGGAAAACCAATCGGGCACCTCATCAACCAGTCGTTCTTCGGGGGTACGCTGGGCTTCACGTTCTTGCTCAAGCTGCGTTTGTTCCCAGTCGTCATAGGTCAGGCCGCCGGTATCGGGGAGAGCCTCCTGGAATTCTGGCGCTTCGTCCAGCCAGTCAGGGATACTGTCATCGACCGGTTCGGGGACGGGTTCTTCCGCCAGCGGCTGGATGCGCCGGATACCTTTTTCGGTTGGGGCTGCTTCTTCGCGCAGCCAATCGGGCAGGCCCGCGCCGTCTGCCGCCGTTTCAGGCTCCGCGTCCGCCGGTTCGGCTGCTGGCGAGACAGTCGCGTCTTCGTCGTCTGTCTCCAACATCCAATCTGGCAGGTCTTCTTCACCCGCCAGCGCGCCGAGAGGCTCGTCGAGTAGCGTTTCGAGTTCGGCTCCGAAATCGTCAGTGGGGTCGCCGGTGGGTTCATCAGTGGCAAAAACTGCTGCCTCGCCGGGTTCCTCGAACAACCAGGCCGCAGCCGGTTCATCCGCTTCTTCAGGG
>JAADYV010000380.1 GCA_010092855.1 Chloroflexota bacterium
CAGAAGCCAACGCTGTGCCGGATGCTGATCTGCCTGATTTGCTCAACCGGTTTGATACGCGCCAGGTGCTGCACGTGACCTACGGCTCGGTGCTGGACCGCTGGGGCGATGATCTCAAGCAGATGCTGGACCAGCACGAAGACGTGTATGCGGCTACGCTCAAGCGCCACTTCGACCGGCATCTCGATTGTTTTAGCCTGGAGGGGGAATCCGGTGAGTAACCCGGTAGATCAGTTCCGTTTGGATGGGAAAGTGGCCGTCGTCACGGGTGGCTGTGGCGTGCTGTGTTTTGCGATGGCGCGCTTTCTGGCCCAGAGCGGCGCGAGGGTGGCGTTGCTGGATATTCAGACCGAACGCGCGGAAGAGTGCGCGTGCGAGATCGGCGAGCAAGCCGCGTCGTTTTATGGCAACGTGTTAGAGCGCGACAGTCTGGAAGCCGCCGCCCAGCAGATCACAGACCTGTGGGGACCCGCCGATATTCTGATCAACTGCGCCGGTGGCAATCGCGCCCAGGCCACCAGCAGCAGTGACCTGTCATTTTTCGATATTCCGCCGGACGCGCTGCAATGGGTGCTCAACCTCAACTTCGTCGGCACAGTGCTGCCGTCGCAGGTGTTCGGCAAACAGATGGCGGATCGTGGCAGTGGTGTGGTCCTCAATGTCTCGTCGATGAGTGCCTTCCGTCCCCTGACGCGCATCGTGTCCTACAGCGCCGCCAAAGCCGCCGTCAGCAACTTCACCCAGTGGCTGGCGGTGCACATGGCGCAGGAATACTCGCCTGATGTGCGCGTGAACGCCATCGCGCCTGGCTTTTTCCTGACCGAACAAAACCGCTACCTGCTGACCGATAAGGATACCGGCGACCTCACGGCACGCGGCCAGCAAATTCTCGACCACACGCCAATGGCCCGTTTCGGTACGCCGGAAGACCTGCTGCATACCGTGTTATGGCTGGTATCGCCTGCTTCGGCGTTTGTATCGGGCATCGTGGTGCCGGTGGATGGCGGGTTTAGTGCATACTCAGGGGTCTGATCATGTCGCTTTACGCTGAAGCATTCATGGCTGCCGGAACACTATCCGGAGACACCATCCGCGACACGATTACGTGCGGGCTGGAAGGCCGCTTTGCTGGGCAGCGCGTATTGGTCCTCATCCCAGATCACACCCGTACGCTGCCGCTGCCACTGTTGTTCCGGCTGCTGGTCGAAGCGCTGCACGATGTCAAAAAACTGGACTTCATGGTTGCGCTGGGCACACACCTGCCCCTGGACGACGATGCGCTGTGCAAACTGCTGGGCATCACGCCAGAAGAACGCACCAGCACCTACCGCCACATCGGATTGCTGAACCACGCCTGGGATAAACCCGACGCGCTGCACACGATAGGCACGATCACGCGGGACCAGGTCCAGGTGCTGGCCGGTGGTGTGTGGCATCCCTCGCTGGGCGGTGACGTACCGATTCGCATCAACCGCGCCGCAGTGGAATGCGACCACATCCTGATCGTGGGGCCGACCTTTCCGCACGAGGTCGTCGGGTTTTCCGGTGGGGCCAAATACTTGTGGCCGGGCATCTCCGGCCCGGAGATGATCAACGTCACACACTGGCTGGGCGCGCTGATCACGGTGCTGGACACCATCGGCATCGAAGACACCCCCATGCGGCGCATGATCCACATGGCGGCGAAATGCTTGCCCACACCGGTGACGCTGGCCGCGCTGGTGGTTGATGGCGGCGGACTGGCGGGCATGTTCATCGGTCCGCACGAAGAAGCACACCACGCTTCGGCCCAACTCTCGGCGCAGCGCCACATCATCTGGCTGGAGAAACCATACCGGCGTGTGCTGTCACAGGCCCCACCGATGTACGACGAGTTGTGGACGGCAGCCAAAGCGATGTACAAGCTTGAACCCGGCGTCGCGGACGGTGGCGAAGTGATCGTCTACGCGCCGCACCTGCGTTCGGTCAGCGACGTGCACGGCCACCACATCCGGCGGGTAGGCTACCATGTGCGCGACTATTTCCTCAAGCAGTGGGCTCAGTTCGCGGATGTGCCGCTGGGCGTGCTGGCCCACAGCACCCACCTCAAAGGGTCAGGCACCTTCGAGAATGGCGTGGAGCAGCCGCGCATCCAGGTCACGCTGGCCAGCGAGGTCTCGCCGGAGGAATGCGCTGCGCTCAACCTGGGCTACCTGGACCCGGCCAGCATCGACGTGGCCGACTGGCAGCAGCGAGAAGATGAGGGCGTGCTGTACGTGCCCAAAGCGGGCGAATACCTGTACCGGGTGTTGCCGGGCGAACAACCAGCCTGACGCAAAAACCGTACAATCTGGGATGTTGACGATTTCGGTTGCCGCCGGGCAGCCTGGGAAAATGGAGAGAAACACATGACGACATATCACATGGGCATGATCGGGTTAGGCGTGATGGGGGGCAACCTGGCGCGAAACCTGGCCTCGAAGGGATTCAGCGTGGCCGGGTACGATCTGGATGCGGACAAACGCGCCACCTTTGACCAGCACGCCGACGAGGGAGTCAAGAGTTTTCCCGACGTACAGAGTTTCCTGGGTGCGCTGGAAACGCCGCGCCGGATCGTGCTGCTGGTGCCGTCGAGCGTGGTGGACCAGGCGATAGCGCCGCTCAAACCCCACCTGGACCAGGGCGACCTGCTGATCGACCTGGGGAACAGTTTCTTCGGCGATACCGAGCGTCGTTCGGTGGAGCTGGAAAAAGAAGGGCTGCTGTTTATCGGCAGCGGGGTTTCCGGCGGCGAAAAAGGCGCGTTACGCGGACCGTCGATTATGCCCGGCGGCCAGCCCGAAGCCTACCAGTTGATCGCGCCCGCGTTTGAAGCGATTGCGGCGAAGGTCAATGGCGAACCTTGTGTGACCTACATCGGGCCGCGCGGGGCCGGGCACTACGTCAAGATGGTGCACAACGGCATTGAATACGGCATCATGCAGGTCATCGCCGAAGCCTATGACATCCTCAAGCGCGTGGGCGGCCTGACAACGGCGGAACTGGCGCAAGCCTTCACCGCCTGGAACGCGGCTGAACTCAACTCGTACCTGATCGAGATTACGGGCAAGATTTTTGCGCACGATGAACCAGGCCTGGATCAGCCGCTGGTCGAACTTATTCTGGACGAGGCCAAACAGAAGGGCACTGGTAAATGGACCAGCCAGAATGCGCTGAACCTAGGCATCCCCACGCACACGATCAACGCTGCCGTTGAAGCGCGCGTGATCTCGGCGCTAAAGGACGAACGTACCGCCGCCGAAAAAACCTTCCCGCTGCCCGCGCGTGCGTTTCCCGGCAACAAAGCGCAGTTGGCCGAGCAGGTGCGGCAGGCACTGTATGCCGCGATCCTGACCGCCTACGCGCAGGGTATCGCGCTGATGCAGGCTGCCAGTCGCGAATACGAGTACGAGCTGGACATGGAAGCCATTGCGCGGATCTGGCGCGGTGGGTGCATCATTCGCGCGGCGCTGCTGGAGGATATCCGCCAGGTCTATAGTGCCCAGCCCGACCTGGCAAATATGCTGCTGGCAGAGCCATTCCGCAGCGCGATGCAGGAGCGGGATGCTGGCTGGCGCAGCGTGATCCAACTGGCGGTCGGCAATGCGATCCCGGTGCCGGGCTTGTCGGCGGCACTGGGTTATTTTGACGCCTACCGCACCGCGCGGCTGCCCGCCAACGTCACCCAGGCCCAGCGCGATTTCTTTGGCTCGCACACCTACCGCCGCGTGGATGCGGAGGGGGTGTTCCATACCGAATGGGAAACATAGTCCACTACCCTAACAAGTTATTCGGGGGGATGAGTGCAAACCTCATCCCCAACAGCGTTCACTGAAGAGGAGCATATGAGCCAGCAGAATAACGTAATCGTCGCCCAATCCGGCGGCCCCACCCCTGTGATCAACAACTCGCTGCGCGGCGTGGTCGAGGCCTGCTTCGACCACCCAGACGTGTTCGGCACGGTGTATGGCGGCTGGCACGGCATCGAGGGCGTGCTGAAGGAAGAACTGCTCGATCTCTCGGCGCAGCGCCGGGAGGAAATCGCGCTGCTGCGCACCACGCCGGGCGCGGGCGCAATCGGTACCTGCCGCTACAAACTCAAGGAGAACCAGCAGGAGGACTTCGACCGCGTGCTGGACGTGATCCAGGCGCACGATGTCGGCTACTTCTTTTACATTGGCGGCAACGACTCGATGGATACCGCGCACAAGGTCGCGCGGCTGGCAGCAGATCGCGGGCTGGACCTGATTGCGGTCGGTGTGCCCAAAACCATCGACAATGACGTGGGCGATTCCGAGTTCAAGCTGATCGACCATACCCCCGGCTATGGCAGCGTGGCGCGCTACTGGGCGCTGAACCTGCAAAACGCCAACCAGGAAAATGCCGGATCGTGTCCGGCGGACCCGGTGCTGGTGGTGCAGGCGATGGGGCGCAAAATCGGCTTTATTCCGGCGGCGGCGCGGCTGGCCGACCCGGACCGTGAAATGCCGCTGCTCATCTGCCTGACGGAAGCGGGCCTGACACTGCCCGAACTGGCGGACCAGGTCAACGATACGCTGAAGGAACACGGACGCGCGCTGGTTGTGGTCAGCGAGGGCTTTGATGTGGGCGATATTGGCGCGCGCCAGGATTCGTTTGGGCATGTGGAATTCGGGGCCAGCGCTATCACCGCCGGGCAAGCGGTCATCAACTATCTGAACCAGGCCGGTCTGCCAGTGAGTGGTTCGGCGCGCACCAACATCCCTGGCACAGACCAGCGCCACAACATGATTTACGCCTCCACCGTCGACCTGGATGAAGCCTACCTCGTGGGCCGCAAGGCGGTCGAGATCGCGGCAGCGGGCGAAAACGGTTATATGGCGACCACGCTGCGCCAACCAGGTGATATTTACCATGTGCGCTTCGATCAGGTACCGCTGGAACAGGTCGCCAATTCGGAACGCTTCTTCCCACCGCACTGGATCGCCGAGAACCGGGTTGATGTGACGGACGATTTTGTGCGCTATGCCCGCCCACTGATCGGCAGCGAATCACCTGCCATTCCGATGATCAACGGACTCCAGCGTTTTGCGCGGCTGGAACCCGTTTTTGCCGAACAGACTTTGCCCGCCCATGTGCCCCAAAACTATCGCTAAGAGGAGACTACCATGACGACTGATCCCGCCCAGTCACTGCGCGATTTGCAACCCAAGCACGAGTTCTTTGTCGGCATTGATTCCGACGGCTGCGTGTTCGATTCGATGGAGATTAAACACAAAGAATGTTTTATCCCAAATATCATCAAATACTGGGATCTGCAGCCGGTATCAAAATATGCGCGCGAAGCAGCGGAATTCGTTAACCTGTATTCGAAATGGCGCGGGGTCAATCGCTGGCCGGCGCTGGTGATGGTGTTCGACCTGCTGCGCGAGCGTGATGATGTCGTGCGCCGCCAGGTGGCCATTCCCGAAGCAAAGTCCCTGCGCGCATTCATCGACCAGGATCAGTATCCGCACAGCAACGACGGTTTGCGCGGCTACATGAGCGAGAACGCGGGCGACCGCGAACTGGAGCGCGGGCTGGCCTGGACCACCGCCGTGAATGATACGGTGGCGGATATGGTGCACGGGGTGCCGCCCTTCCCTTACGTGCGTGAGAGCCTGGCCGCCATGCACGACCAAGCGGACATGATCGTGGTTTCGGCCACGCCCTGCGCCGCGCTGGAAAAAGAGTGGCACGAACACGACCTGGCGCAGTATGTGCAGGTTATTGCCGGGCAGGAAATGGGCAAAAAAGCCGTACATCTGGACCTGGCCGCTAAAGGCCGCTATACCTCGGACCACATTCTGATGATCGGCGATGCACCGGGCGATATGCGCGCCGCCAAAGCCAACGATGCCCTTTTTTACCCAATCAACCCCGGCAACGAGGAACAGTCGTGGCAGCGTTTCTATGAGGAGGCGATGGCGCGTTTCTTCGCCGGCACCTACGCCGGGGAGTACGAGGCCGGCCTGATCGCGGAGTTCGAGGCGTATCTGCCCGATACACCGCCCTGGAAGAAGTAGTTCACTGCCAGCTAAGAACCGTAGACAAACACCTACAACCCCGCACGCACAAGCCGCCAACGGGGTTGTAGGTTAGGGGCAATGGTGCTGTGCCGTCAAACGATCTGCACTCACCGTGCGTCCCAAACCGCTTCGCCACGTAAAATGCGATTAAGTTGGTCTGGAAAACGCCGCGAGTCCAGCGGTTTGGCGATGAAGCCGTCCAAACCAACATGGCGCGTGTTAGCCATTTCGTTGGTGTGAACCGAGCACACAATCACCGGCACCGCCGCAAAACGGGTATCTGACGCGAGCAGGTCAAACACCTCATAGCCATCCAATCCGGGCATTTCAAGGTCCAGAAAAACCAGGTCACAATCGGGTAAGTCAACGAGAACATCGGGGAAATTCCCGGTGGCTTCAACCAGGGTGCTGCTGACTTCGTGCATTTCTAACAGATTGGCCAACACCTTATTGTTAACCGGATCATCATCAATGATCAGGGCATGTGCTCTTCTCACGGATCCATCCTTTATTTGACACGCCAAACTTTTTCCCCGCGCAAGATGCGCGCCAATAGCTCAGGAAACGCTTCTTGATCAATCGGCTTGGGAATAACACCATCAAACCCGGCAGATTTGAGCAAGGACACTTCTTCGTTCATTACGCTGGCTGTCAACGCCACGACTTTGCACCACTCGTATTGCTCGTGCCTGCGCAACATCTCCAGCATCTCGAAGCCAGTATGTGGTTCCATGTGAATATCCAAAAACACAACATCCGGAACCTTTGGTAGCGACGCGACTTTCTCCAGAAAGTTGGAACTTTCAGTAAATATTGTAACCGTATATCCCAGGCCAGCCAACAATAACTTCATGATTTTGCCGCTGAGCACATCGTCTTCCATGTACAAAAAACTCAGGTCCTTGGACATTTCAGCTCGCCTTTTCATGGATCAAAGGAATCAGTGCTTCGGGCCGGATCGGCAGCTCGACGAAGAACGTTGCCCCCGCCCCGGGTTCGCTTTCTAACCATAGCCGCCCGCCATGCGCTTCGGCCAGTTTACGCGAGATCGGCAGGCCCAGACCGGTTCCCCCTGCTTTAAAGCCACGCCGCGTCTGACGAAACGACTCAAAAACCGCTTCATGGTCTTCAGGCGCAATCCCCGGTCCAGAATCTTTTACAGCGAGCACGACAGAGCCATTCCTGTGTTGTGCGCTTAAGGTGATTGTGCCGTTGTCGGTGAACTTGCACGCATTCGAAACCAGGTTCATCATAATCTGGGAAATCCGCTGCCGGTCGCCCAGGAGCAGCGGAAGATTGGGATCTGTTTCCAGGCAAAGCTGGACCGGTTTGTCCACAAGCAAGCTCTCACCGGTCTTCATCACCATGGTCAGTTCATCATGCAGATTAACATTGTCTTCGACGAACAGCTCGAGTGCGCCGGCCTCAATCTTGGAGATGTCCAATACATCGTTGATCAGATGCAATAGGTGGATACCACTCGAATAAACGTAGCCCAGCGACTCGACCTGTTCTTCATTGACTGGTCCCATCATACCGTCGAGCATAAATTGGGAGAAATTGATGATCGAGTTGAGCGGTGTCCGGAGCTCGTGCGACATTGCTGCCAAAAACATTGACTTGACTGTATTGGCTTGTTCGGCTTGCTGGCGAGCCTGTTCCAGTTCCGTGTTCAGCTTGCCCAATTCATAGTTTGCCAGTTGTAGATCGTGCAGCGCGGCCTGTAGTTGTTCGCGCTGGTCATAGTACATGTTCGAGCGCCGCTCGCTTTTGGAATGGGCTTCTAGCGCCCAGTGGGTCAATTGCCGGAACGCTGTGCTGTCGGCTTGCCGGGCAACCACGATACACAATGCGATAAACGTTGGCACCGCCGCAGGCTCGACAACCGAAGTCCCCTCGTGATAGAAGCCAATAGCGAGTGAACCACCCACCAGCAATGTAGCGGCCATGTTGGCATCCGATTCGTTAAGAATCAGTCCCGACATGATCAGGGGGAACAACACAAGAGTATATGCCCGCGTATCTGATGCTCCTCCAAACCACGTCCAGGCTATTATCAGACTATATGTACCCAACAGAAAAATCCACGCAGCCAGGCGCTGGTGCCCCTCTCTCGCCAAGATAAACGCCAAGATACCACTCACAATATAAGGGACAATGCGTTCCCCTGTATTGTTACTGAGCAGGATGATCAATCCCATTGGCATCACCAACGCAACGGAGAGTATCAACAGGATATCAAAATAATCTTTCCGACTCTCTAGAATATCGGAACTGATATCTACCTGGGCCATTTCAGTTGATGACATGTTTTCCCCTCGCATCATTGTTCAATTATCAACCCACACATGTCTATGGACATGTTGGTCCCCCACCAACGCCACCATATACTTAAAATTATATTTACGAATGAAGTGCGAGGTGATGAAAAATGCGTGAAAAATATGCAGACATCTTCTGGAAACAGGGGTTATAATTACTGGCTGAGCTAAAAGGAGTCAATAACATGTCCCTCACCCCACGTGAACGGGTACTGTCCGCCTTGGCCCATGAAACCCCAGACCGGGTACCGTTGTTTTTGGGCGCCGATGCAACAAGTAGCATGTTCGTTCAGCCATACCGTCGCCTGACCGACTATCTGGGGATCGCGTCTGCTGAGCAATATCTGCATGGTTGGCCGGGGTCTGGGATTGTGGCGATGGATGAGGCGGTCCTGGGCCGCCTGGGCAGCGATGTGCGTGGGGTGTGGGATCGTGTCCTGGTGCGTGACCACGGCCAGTCGGATGGTCAGGTTAGTGTGGATGCGTGGGGAGTGGGCCACCGGGAAACGGGACTCGAAGGATTTGGTCCGGTACTGCATCCGTTAGCCGATGTCACGGACCCTGACGTGATAGAGCAATACGCCTGGCCAGATATGACCCATCCAGACCTTTACACAGCAGCCGGTGTGCGCGCCAGATACCTCGCCGCTGAGGGCCAGTACGCTGTTGTGGGTGCGCCCTGGTTAGTCGCGCCCCTGGAGCGTGCGAGCCAGTTGCAGGGGCGGGAGCAAGTTTTGGTCAATATGTTGCGCTATCCAGAATGGGCGTCGGCGCTGCTGCGCAAAGTCACCGGTGTCTGCATGGCGCAGCTTAAGGGTTTTCTGGCAGCGGTCGGCGATATACTCGATTTGATCATGATCGGCGATGACCTGGGAACGCAGAGCGGCTTGCTGCTTTCGCCTCGGCTGTATCGTGCCATGCTAAAACCACTGCACGCCGACCTGGTAGCCGTCGTCAAGGCGCAGTCGGCAGCGCGTGTCGTGTTTCATACCGATGGGGATGTGTTTGCGCTGTTGGATGACCTGGTCGAGATCGGCATCGACGTGTTGAGTCCAGTAGAGTCCACTGCTGGGGATATGGCCGACCTCCCGCGCCTGAAGCGGCGCTATGGGCACAATCTGGTCTTTTGCGGAGCATTGGATACCCAACATATTCTGCCACTGGGCAACCCCGACGATGTCCGCCGGGAAGTTCGGCGCGTGAGCCAGGCATTGGGCCCTGGTTTCATGCTCGCCCCGACCTATACCATTATGGACGCTGTACCCCCGCAGAACGTGCTGGCCATGTCCGACGCGATCATGGAGAGCGGACGCTAGCGTTCCAGGGCCTGCGCCAATTCGGGGACCGCTGCGATCACCTCGGCCAGTGCTTCCGCCGGGATGACGAACACATGCGCGAGGCGAGAGGCGACGATGGCGGTCTGCTGTTCGTCCAATTGCCTGCCGCTCAGCCAGCTTCCCGGTTGAAACTCTGCCTGGACCTGCTCGTTGTTGACCAGATTCACCTGCCCATCGACCAACAGGTAGAGAGCGTCCGGGGATGAATCGGCGGTGAAAAGGGAGGTGCGCCGTCGATAGAACTGTTCCCGCATGGCAGCCACTACCTGGCGCAGCACGCGATCCGGCACAGGCGCGAAAGCTGGCAGGCTGCGCACAAAACGCTCGTATCGCTGACGGCGGGCTTTTTCGAACAGCGGCTCAAGGTGGGGGAAACTGTCTTCGGCGTGCGGAATGCCAATTGCATCAGCAAACAGCCGGTCAAAGTCCGGTTCCGCCGTTAGTTCGATATAGTCAATAGAGCGCGCCAGGTGGTCGGCTTTGGCGCGTAAATCAACATTCAACAGACACATCCGCGCTCCGTCGCCTGCTGCATTCCCAACGGCGTAGGTCGTTTTGAGATCACAGTCGGGGAACAGGCCGCCAGCCATTGCCCGGGTTTTGTCAATGTAGGAACCGAACGCCCCCGCCAGCACAACTCGTTTCAAATCTGACACATCCAGGTGGCGCATCATGATCTTAGCAGCGCAGTACATGGCAGCCTTGGCGAGTTGCAGCGCGCGCATATCGTGCGTATTGAAGGTGATGTCTCGCCCAATAGCGGTGTCGTCTGCCCAGACCAGCACGAAAGCATAACCATCATTCGTTCGTCGCAGCCGGGGGGATGTCGTATTGGCGTTGAAGCGCCCGGCGGCATTGACGATCCCGGCTTTGAACAACTCCCACCCCAGGTCAATGATCGCTGATCCACAGATGCCGCGCGGCTGGACGTAGTCGCCTGTGAGTTGATCGTTCCACGTGTCTTCACCGATAACCTTGTAGCGCACGTCCCAGGTGAGTGGATCGATGTTGATTTTCTCGATGGCACCTTCGGCGGCGCGCATCCCAAATGTGATTTGCGCTCCCTCAAAAGCCGGGCCGGTGGCGCACGAGGCAGCCACCAATCGCTCGCGGTTGCCCAGCACCATTTCGCCGTTGGTGCCAATATCCATCAGTAGCAAGATTTCATCCTGGTGGTGCATTTGCTCCGCTAACACACACGCAACGGTGTCCGCCCCCACGAAACCCGCGATCACTGGCAGGAAGTGCACGTTCGTTGCCGGGTGCAGTGCGAAGCCCAACTCTCTGGCTTTGATGTCTAGTGAGTGGTGCAGCACGGGTGTGAAGGGTGATAGCCCGACATGGCGCGGATCGAGGTTGAGCAGCAGGTGGTGCATACACGTGTTGCCCACCAAAACCACTTCAAGGATGTCCTGGGGTGCGACATTGGCTTTGTCCGCGATGCGTGCAATCACGGTATTCAACCCGTCCACCAGCAGATGGTGCAGAACAGACAAGCCGTCGTCGTGCGTCAGGGTATGCGTGATGCGCGCCATCACGTCATCACCATACGCTACCTGGGGATTCATCAGCGACTCGGTGGCCACCACCGTGCCCGTTTCCAGATCGCTCAGGTAGGCGGCGATGGTGGTTGTGCCGATGTCGATTGCCAGGCCAAAGGTGTTTTCCACAAACCCTGGCGTAACCTTGATCACCTCGCGCTGGTGCCAAACGGCGACCGTCACCCGCCACCGGTCCGTGCGAAGGGTATGTGGCAGTTCGCGCAAGGTGTGGTAGTCGATGCTAAGCGCGGGCAGTCCGTGTTGTACGGACAGCGCGTTTTGCAGCCGCTCCCAATCCGCCAGGGGATCGTCCAGCGTGGGTGGCGCGATCTCAACATAGTAGTGGCGCACGGCGGGCTTGATCGGGATATTGAGTTCCCTGGCCCCCTTGCGCACAATCTGGCGATTGGTGCGGCTCTCTTCTGGCACGAAGACCACGAGCGATCCCTGGACCTGCGCCAGGCACGAACGCCGCGAAACAGCCGGGTCCAGCCCTTTGGACGCAAAAAACGCCGCTTCGCCTTCCGGCGTGGAACTGAGGTTCTGCATACTGGAGTGCAGGCCGAAGCGCTCGAAGTAACCTTCCCCGACTTCAACCCGGCATTTGCTGCAGATGCCCCGCCCGCCGCACGTTGACTCGATCCCGACTCCAAACTGGCGCGCGGCTTCCATGACTGTCGTACCGGCTGCGACCTTGCCACGGCTGCCAGAGGGTTGAAAAATGACGGTGTAGCGCTCGGTATCGGTCATGCTGCTCTCTCATTCGACCTGGAATTCAATCGTAACATCGCGCGCGACCGCAATGCCCAATTCGGCTTCGATAGCACGCAAGATGGCAGCCGGTACCGGGCAGGCCGGGTGCAGGTTGTGGTCGACGGCGGCACGATACACGGCGGAACGATCCACTGGCACAAACACATCATGCCCCTTTCCCAGACACAGCAGATTGTCCAGGCCGGGATTCATCGCATCGACTTGTTTGCAGCCCGTTTCCAGCATCACCCGGACTCGTTTGGTGTCCAGGCGCGTGACATAGATGACGACATGCTCACCACAGGCTCCAGCATTGACGACGACTTTGACCATGTCGCGGCTCCTTGCGGGGTTATTGACACTGGCATTGCTGCTGATTCTAGCGATAGTACCCGTGATCTTCGATGGCTTGCACCATGGCACGAATGTTGTCCGGCGGGGCCTGGACCGGAACCTCGCACCCAGACATTAAGACGTACCCACGCGGCGCGGTCTTGCCGATGGTGATCTTTTCAACGCACAAGTGGTACACCTCGTCCGGGCTGCCATCCTGGATCATGCGCGGCTCGACGTTGCCGGTGATGATATTGTCTGCCCCAAACAGGTCTATCGCCTGCTGTAAATCTACCCGGTGGTCGAAGCTCAGCAGGCCGGGAAACCCATCCCGGCTGAAGGGAATCTGCTGCCAGTGGGGGAGGTTGGCGGTCTGGTCCCCACAGATGTGGCACACGATGCTGTTGATGCCCATGTCCAGGATTTTTTCGTGCAGTTCGCGCTGGTAGGGCAACACGAATGTTTCAAACTGCTGGGGAGAGATAATCTGGTTGCTGGCGGTCGGCTCGCCGATAAAGGGCAACACCTGGGCTGGGTCGAAGTGCTCTACCCATAAGCCGACAGTGTCTACCAGGTGGTCGGTCGCTTTGCGCAGCAGGGTGTGGGCGGTTTCCGGCTGTTTGATCAACCAGCGGGCCAGTTTGCTGACCCCGCTTATATTGCCCGCCGCCGTGAACACACCGACCTGTGGTGCGCCGATGACGGGTAGCTGATGTTCGGCCTGGTAACGAGAAAACGCCAGCGCCAGCGGCACGCTGCCGGTTGCCCCAACCGGCGGTAGTTCCAGTGCTTCAACTGCTTCCGGGCTTTCGGCGGGGTGCTGCGTGATCATGGTCGCCTGTTCCCACTGGCTTTGTGGCATTTTTACCTCACCGCCGAATTCCCACGCGCCATACGAGGCGTAGAAGTACAACGGGGTACCATCAAAACCGTATTTTTCAGCCGTGTGAAGCTGAGTATAGAAACTTTTTTCGGCATCTTCATACGTTACCGAGACCGGATAACCGGCGTCCTTGGCGCAAAAACCGAGTATAAACGGCACAAACGGCACCCGTTCCGGTGCCTCCCCATGTATCAACCGGACGAGACGATCAGCGACAGTGGGCGTGTTGCCAGTATGCATGGCATGACCTTTCGAAGGCTAGGATGGTCGGGTGTACCATGCAGGGCCTACCGACTGTTTCAGCAGGCCCTGCGCTGTTATGTGTTGAGTTCAAGCCAAGCGCTGAATTCTAGTGCGCTTAGTCATAGAAACCGTGTTCCATAACGGCTTTGCGCATCGTGAACAGGTTGTAAGGCGGCGCTTCGACGGGCACTTCACAGCCAGCCATCAGCATATAGCGGTAATTCGGAGCCTGTTTACCTTTTTCGAGACACGCGACACAGGCAGCGAACACCTCTTCCGGCGTGCCATTCTGGATCAACCGTGGCTCGACATTCCCGGCGATGATGTTGTCTTCCCCAAACATCTCGATGGCTGTAGTGAGATCGACCTCATGACCGAAGCTCAAGATTCCCGGCACTCCGTCACGGCCATGTGGTATCTGCCGCCAGAAAGGAAGATTCAGGTTTTGCTCGCCGCAGATGTGATTAAACATAGACATAACACCCATGTCCAGCACTTTTTCGTGCACTTCTTTCTGGTAGGGCAGCGCGAATTCCTCGAATTGTTTTGGCGAGATCACCTGATTGGCGGATGTTGCATCGCCCACAAACGGTTGCATCCGCTCAACTGGGAAGGTATCAACCCACAGCTTGGCCACATCGACCAGATGATCGACGGCCTTGCGCATCAACTTGTGCACCAGCTCGGGGCGTTTGATCATCCAGCGGCACATGCGGTCAACACTGCAGAGTTCACCTACTAACGTGACCACGCCCACCAATTGAACGGTGATAGGCATCCCGAATTTTTCCTGCAGACGAGAAAAAGTCATTGAGATTGGCAGGCTGCCCGCGCGCTCAACGTCGGGCAGTTCAAGCCGGTCTACGTCTTCTTCGCTTTCGACAGGGTAATGGGCAACCACCGGGGCTTGTTCCCATCGGCTGCGCGGCATTTTTATATCACCGCCAAATTCCCAGCCACCATAGGAAGCATACCCATACAGTGGTGCGCCGTCATACCCGTACATCTCTGCGGTTCTCAATTGGGCAAAGAAACTCTTTTCGGCATCTTCATAAACGGTGGAGACTGGTAGACCAACATTCTTAGCACAAAAACCAAAAATGAAGGGGGAAAACGGTACCCGATCCGGTTTCTGCCCCATCATGATCGCGCCCATGCGTTCGTGGGGAGCCATCGTTTCCTGTCGGGGAGGGGAAGGCATGGCCATAGTGTCACTCCTGGTAAGGTAGGTCTAGCAAACGGCGAGCTTCATCGACGGCACGAGCGGCGGTTTCGGCATATCCGTCGGCCCCGTATAGGTCGACCGATTCCTGAGAAACAGGCGCGCCACCAATCAAGATTTTCACGTTGGGGTTAACCGCGCGCATCTTCTCAATCACCACGGGAATAGCCAGCATCGAGGTGGTCATTAACGCGGACAACGCGATGATGTCTGCTCCCGTGCGCTGTTGTTCCTGGACGAATTTGTCGAGTGGTACATCCTTACCCAGGTCGTGTACCACAAAACCGGCGGCTTCCAGCATCAGCTTGACAAGATTTTTGCCAATGTCGTGGACATCGCCTTCGACCGTGCCGATGATGACCTGGCCGCTACCGGTGGCCGCATCACTCCTGATGTGTGGCTTGAGATGCTGCAAACCGGCATAAAAAGCATCGGAACACATCAACACTTCGGGGACGAAGTACTCCTTTTGTTCATAAAGTTGGCCGACCTCTTCCATGCCGAGTGCCAGTCCATTGGCTACCACATCGTAGGCATCCAGACCGACTTGAATCGCATTGGAACAGAGTTCGACCGTAACTTCTTCGTCGTAATCGACAACAGCATCGCGAATGTGGTGGAGTAGTTCTTGGCGTTCCTGCAATGCGGACATTGGGTCCTCCAGACTAAATGGCGCGTTGAGGATGATGAGCTATAGCATCATAGCTGGCTATGAAAATGCCAAAACGATTGTTCTTGGAACAAACGATACGAAAGCAAACCGTTTTTATCATACTGGGTTACAAAAACCTGACCTGCCTATACAACCGAATAACGAGCTAATGAGAATACTCAATTTCGCACAACTCGGCTATTATAGGCTCCCCATCATTCAGACTAATATTATATCCATTTCTCAAATTCATCAAACTAATCTCTCATCGCTATTGAGGGCGCTGTGTTAAGGGCCGTGCTGGCAGGTGGTTATTGCCCTGCCAGCGTGGCAGACAGTGCTGGTCTCCCCATCAGACCGTATTAGTCACCTTCTGCAATCCCTCTGGGGTATCAATGGCGTGTCCTTTGGCTTGCGCCAGATGCATGGCGAAGCACTGCCCCGGAATCACCGCGCACACCGGCGAAATCCATTCCGGCAGTTTGTCCGGTAAGGGCATCATCTTTTGCGCATAGCCTGCCAAATCGTCCACGTTCGAAATAACCAGGCACTCGGCGGCTTTTTCCTTCAATTTCTTCAGCAAATCAATTTGCAGCGGGAGCGGTTTGCCTTGGGGCGCAACGACGATCACCGGGAATCCAGGTTGGATGATGGCGATGGGGCCGTGCCGAAAGTCGGCTTCGCTGTATTCCTCACCGGTGATGTAGCATAACTCCTTGATCTTCAAGCTAATCTCGAACGCCGTGCAGTAATTGTAACCCCGCCCGATCGATGCGATATGGTTCGCGTAGCGGTAGCGCTCGATCCAGCTTGCGATGGGATCGGACATGTGCAGCGTTTGCTCGACCCAGTTGGGCAACGCCAACAACGTTTCCTGGTCTGTGGCCTGGTCGGTGAGGGCCGTTACCAACATGGCGATTGCGGTCAACTCGGTAGTGTAGGTTTTGGTGGCAGCGACGGACTGTTCCTTACCCGCGTTCAGGTACAGGTGATACGCTACCGTCTCTGCCAGCGGCGAGCTGGGTGTGTTGGTGATCGCCAGCGTCAGCGCACCCTGGCTGCGCGCGCCCTCGATGACCCGGCGAATATCCTCCGACCCGCCCGATTGGGAAATGCCGATGACGAGCGCTCTAGCCAGCGTCGGGGCTGCGTCGTAGAGCGTAAAAACGGATGGCGTGGCCAGCGCGACTGGCAGCCCGGTCTTGATCCCCATCAGGTATTGGGCATAGCGCGCTGCATTATCCGAGGTGCCGCGCGCAGCGATCATCACGAATGTAGGATCGAAGTCCCGGATGGCTCGGGCAACCGTAGCGACTGTTCCTGTCTCGGCCTGAAGCAGCCGCCGGATCGCGGCAGGTTGGTCATAGATTTCCTGTTGGAGAAATGTCATCAGGTTTTCGTACTCCCCTTCTCATGGTATGAACACGACTGAATGCTAGCGAAATCGCGCCGGATCAGTCCGGGTGAATTCAGCATGTTGACAACGTGCTGCAATGCGGCTATACTGTGCACAATGTGTAAGTAAGGTAAACTAACTAACTAATTGTGTCAAGAGAGGAGGCGCTGTCGACTACCCCCATTTTTCCTATCACGCTGGGTCGTGTTGCCATTGTCGCCTGGGAATAGCGATACAAATATCAACACGACCTAAACGAATAACTGACCTGCACAAACTTTACAAGGAGAACAAAAGAACATGTTTAAACGTCTCGTGATCCTGGCTCTTTTTCTCACCCTGGTTGTCGCCCTCGTCCCGGCCAACGAAACCACCCCTGCAGCCCATGCGCAGAACGAAACCCTGGAAATCTATATCACCGGCCTGACCGACGATACCCTGAACTGGTTCCGCGATGTAGCCTTTCCGGCCTTCGAAGCCGACCACCCCGGTGTCCAGCTCGAAATCATTACCGGCGGGTGGGGCGATTTTGACATTTCGGTCTCCGGCTGGATCACCACCGGCGACGGCCCGGATATCGTTTATCTGGGCAGTGAGTATGCTGCCACTTTCGGTGATCTGCTCACCGATCTCGATCCGTATCTGGCTGACTGGGAAGGACTGGAATACTTCTTGCCCGCCGCCCTGGACACTGTGACCTGGGAAGGCCATATGCGCGGTTTGCCCTTGCTTATGAGTCCACGTCCGATATTCTACCGCACGGACTTGATGGCCGAAGGTGCGGAACCGCCGCTGACGTTTAACAGCGCGCTGGATTTCGTAGCGGAATACAGCTTCGTGGAAGACAACGCTATGACCCAGGCTGGCTTCCTTGATATCGGTCTGGATTGGTTCGATGCCCAAGAATTCATCGCCTACATCTGGACCTCCGGTGGTGAACTGTACTACGAAGATGGCAGCAGCGCGTTTGACAGTGAAGCGACCACCGCTGCGATGGAGTACATGTACGAACGCCGTCGCATCATCAAGCCTGATGAGACAACGGCAGGCCTGCCGCCCTTTGAGAGTTACCCCATCGCTGAGGGTACGGTGATCAGCGGTATCTTCCCGATGTGGAATATGCCCCCCACGAGCGACCCGCTGTGGGAAAACATCGCGCTGGCCCCCTACCCCGCTGGACCCGACGGCGAGCCCGTGATCCAGGTCTTCATCGACTGGTTATCGGTGCCCGCCTATGTTGATGATCCCGAACTGGCCGTCGACTTCCTGAAATTCATCTGCAGCCAGGAAATGGCCATCGAATTGAACAGTGTCGCTGGCTACACCCCCGTCCGTGAGGACGCCTGGGAAGAACTGCGCGCCACCGACCCGGTGTGGAACGACCTGCTGAATATCACGGTTGAATATGGACGTGGGTTCAGTGACATTCGTGCCAGCGCGGAACTGCGCCCGCTCATCACCGAGCAGATGAACCTGTATCTGACCGATCAGCAGAGCCTGGAAGTCACCCAGCAGAATCTCAAGGAACAATACGACGC
>JAADYV010000381.1 GCA_010092855.1 Chloroflexota bacterium
AGCGCCGCCCGGTTGCCAAACAAAATCGCCTGCGACTGGATGATGGTGCCATCTTCGAGCGTCCGCAGGCGATTCTCGCGCAGGGTAGTGCCGGTGCTGGTCAGGTCGGCGATGAAGTCCGCGTATCCCACGATGGGCGCGGATTCCAGCGCGCCATCCGCACTGACCACGCGCACGTTGGTGGTCCCGGCCTGGGCCAGAAAGCGCGTGACGGCATTGGTGTACTTGGTGGCCACGCGCAGCCCGCTGCCATTGGCTTTGTCCGCCAGGTCACGCACGGTCTGCACATCGTCCCATTCGTCCGGTACGGCCAGCACCAGTGCGCACTGCCCATAGCCCAAGGCTTCGTGGATGATGATCACACTGTCCGAGTCCTCGCCTACCATCTCGACCAGATTGTCGTAACCTGTAATGCCGAGGTCAACGTCCCCAGCGGCAACGCTAGGCGGGATATCGCGAGCGCGCTGGAACAGCACCTGTACATCGGGCAAGGCGGGCAGTGTGGCCGTGTATTGGCGCGGGTTAAGCTTGTTCACGTTCAGGCCGCATCCCGCCAGGAAATCCATCGTCTCGGACTCCATGCGGCCTTTGCTGGGTAAGGCAATTCGAATGTGAGGCATGGTCGACTCCTGATAAACAAAAACGCCCCCCGGCGAACCGGAAGGCGTCAGACTGCGCGTAAAGGTTGGGCTACATCAGGCACACAGCACGACATCACCACCAGGCCACCGGCCAGAGGTATTGGAGAAATGATGATGGTGCGAATGAACGTGCGTGTGTATTGATATCATGCCTCAGACTATAGCAAGCTCGCATTGGGATGTCAATTGCGTATGTTTGGCTATTTTTCACAGACCGGGCAGTGGCGCGTCTACCTGGAACAGGTTCTGGTCATCAAGAAGCCAGTTGCGCGACAGCGGTGTAGAGTTCCGCCAGCTCGATGGGTTTGGTCATGAACCGCACCCGGGCGTTTCTCAGCAACTCCCGAAAGTCCTCGTCACAACTGACGACGATGATCGGCAGGTCCTGAAAATCGCTTTCATTGCGGATGAAGTTCACTACCGCCGAGCCAGGCAGACCGGGCATGGACATGTCCAATACTGCGATATCGGGGCTGACTGCGCCGTCGTTGAGCATGGCGATGGCCGACTCTGCTGAGTTGGTGTATTCCACCTCATACCCCCGGAAGCTCAGAGCGCGGGTATAAAGATGAAGCAAATCTGGATCATCTTCGAGAACGAATATCGTCGCCATAAACCATCCCTCACGTTATTCCTCTTAAGTGTAGTTAATTATATGCCATTTATTCGTTAATTGTAAATAGCCATTGGGCAAAAATCACCAAACTCGTCCCAATAGCAAAACTGCGCACGCACACCGATCATGGTGCCGTGCGCAGTTGATATCGATTGATTCCCGCCAGGATGGGTGACGAAACAGGGCAGGAATCCTGCCAGTGTGTTATTCGACCCGCAGCAGAATCAGGCCATCATACGGCGGCAAGGTCACTTCTGTTACCCGGCTGCCATCGTTGATATCGGGCGCTTGCGTGCCGTTTATCTTTTGGAAAGTGCCTTCCAGGTCGATGGTTTGGGGCGTGGAGGTGACGTTGATCAGAACGATACCGCCTTCATAGTCCCGTCGCCAGACGCGCAGCGAGCCAGCTTGCAGTCGAACGTCATCCACCCACACCTGCCCCCCATTCGTGCCCAATCCAAAGTAAAACCTGGCGGCGGGATTGTCCCCGGTGGCCTGGGCGGTTAAGGTGAAGTGCTGCCAGTCGGGTGTCAGCGGAATATCACCAAACCAGGCGTAGTCTTGCCAGGGATCAGAATCTTGTTGAATCCAGGCCATGATCGGGCGTTCTGTGTTGGCTTTGGCCCAGAACGACAGTGTATACTCAGTTCCGGCTTCAACGAGCACCGGGCCAGTTGAAGCGCTGACTTCCCAGAAGGTGCCCTGCGTTTCGGGAACATCAATGCGCGCGGAACTGCTTCCTTCGGCGGCAGTGCTGGTGTCCAGTGCGCTCCCAACGGAATAGACATCGTTGGCCCACACATCCCACCGGCCCGTATCAGCTTCGAAGGTGCTATCGCTTAGCAGGTTAGGCGTGGTGAGCGACGGCGCGACTTGCCGCGCGGGGCCTAGCGGCTGGCCCAGGTATCCACGCCCGGCCCCAGCGTTGTCGTATTCATCGAACCACAGCAGGCACAATGATCCGTGCCCATTGGTGTTGATTTCGTAGCTGAAGAAGCCGTCGTTGAGCAGCGTCGTTGCCAGCCCAAAGCGCATCTTGCGGTAGTTGGGCACGAAATCCGGGGCGTCGCAAGGATTGTCGTAGTCGAGAGAACCGGCAGGGTCTGGACCACCGTTGTCTTCATACGTTTCGATCATGGTCAGGTTGGGGTCCTGGGACTGTGCCATCCACTCGAAATAGCTGCCCCGCCGGTCGGCCCATCCATAGGTTGTTCGTCCGAAAACCAGCGCTTCCCACATCATGCCGAAGTCGTATTCGGTCGAGACATCACCGGGAAAACCCTCGAAGTTGTTGCCGTTGAGCAGGTCGTAGTTGGTCATGCCCCAGTTGGCGAAAATGATCGTGTCTGGCCCAACAGCCTCACGAACCAGGCTTTCATACCGCCGCAGGCCGGTGTTCCAGTCCTCGTCGAATTGGGCGTAATCGGTGAGCAGCGTGTTTGACCGGTCGGGATCAATGGTACGAGCGGTGGAATTGCCGATGAGCCAGCTTTCGTCCGGATCACTGCGGTCGATTAAGATGCCGTCCCAATCATCATTCGTGGCTAAGGTGGCCGTGTAGCGCGCGTGGAACTCGACTAGGATTTCGGGGCCAACGGCGGGATCGATGATCACGGGGGGGCTGTTGGTGGCCAGGTTGAGCAGCCAGCTTCCCGGCCAGAAGGTGACGTGCGCTGCGAGCCGGGTCCCTGTCGCGTGTGGAGCCGCCGGGCGAACGTAGCCACGCTGCACGGTCAGCGTGTTGGTGGCGGGATCAATGGCTTCAACGTATACGGTTTCGCCCTCGATCAGCACGGCATCCCCCACCACAAACAGGTCGTAGGTGGTTTCCCCATCCGAGGCCGTGAGATCTGCCACGCGAAAAACGGTGGTGGTGTCGTCCACCGGCTCGACCAGGGTTGATCCGACCTGGGTCAGAAACCATTCGGGCGGAAGCTGGCGTACAAACGCATTTGCCCAGGGGGGAGCGTCAGGCGCGGGGTCAAATGTCACTTCGCAGGCATTGTCCGAATTCAGCAGCAGAATATCGGGGTTAAGCTCCCGCAGCGGGGCAATAAACTCGGCTTGCCAATCCCCTAAAATGACCCAATCGTACCGCGCAATATCTTCAAGAGGATGGACATGGGGATTCGGCCACCACATGCCCAGGCGCGGAAAATCGAGCGAAAATGGATCGCCGGTCGGTGGGGTCGCAGAAGCTACATCTTGCTGGCCGCTGGCACCCAGCACCGCCGCCAATAGCAGCAGGCCGGCCAAAACAGTGGAAAATACGCGCATGAACTTCCCTCCCACAAGTTGTGTAGATGTGAGCACATTATAGGGGCATGGGAGTCACGCGCGCCAGCGGATCAGGTGTAGCGACCTTCCGTTTCGATAGACTGCACGCTGTTATCGGCGTCGAGCACAACGACCTGTGGCGTCCAGTTGTCCGGTGGCGGGCAGTCCACGAGCGCGAAGCCCAGGACGATCAGCCGGTCGCCCAGGTTAACGAGGTGCGCCGCGGCCCCGTTGACCTGAATGGTCCGGCTACCGGGATCGCCGGGAATGATGTACGTTTCGAAGCGCGCGCCGTTTTCGACATCGACCACCAGTACTTTTTCGTAGGGGAACATACGGGCATGGGCCAGCAGGTTGGTGTCTATCGTAATGCTGCCCACGTATTCGATGTCGGCCCCTGTCACGCGGGCATGATGTAGTTTGGCGCGAACCATTGACACTTGCATGAGATGGACTCTCCGTTCGATCAAGAAGCTGCTACTGCAGAATCATATTGTCGATCAGGCGCACATCGCCGAAAAACACCGCCATGCTTAGCAAGGCCCGATCCGCTGGACCAGTGATCTCCGCCAGCGTGACCGGGTCGGCGGCGCTAACATAATCCAGCCGGGCCAACGGTTCGGATTCGACAATCGCGCGCATGGTGGCGCGCAGACGATCACCATCGCGTTTGCCTTGCTCCCATTCGTCGCGTGCCGCAGTCAAGGCGCGGTAGAGCACCAGGGCAGCGGCGCGTTCGTCCGGAGCCAGGCGCACGTTGCGGCTACTCATGGCCAGCCCATCCGGTTCGCGCACGATGGGGCACACAACTACATCCAGGTTAAAGGCCAGGTCGCGCACCATCTGCTGGATCACGGCGGCTTGTTGGGCGTCTTTCTGCCCGAAGTAGGCGCGCGTCGGTTGGAAAACGTTGAACAGCTTGGCGACGACGGTCGTCACGCCGCGAAAGTGGCCGGGGCGCGCGGCTCCTTCAAGCACCTGGGAAATGGCGTCGAGCGCGACATACGTTTGAAACCCGGGCGGGTACATCTCGTCTTCAGCGGGCGTCCACACCAGATCAACGCCTTCAGCCTGCAGCAGTTCGCAGTCGCGTCTTAGCTGGCGGGGATAAGCGTCGAGATCAGCGCGCCGATCAAACTGGATCGGGTTCACGAAGATACTGACACCAACGCAGTCATTGTCGGCGCGCGCCCGACGCACCAGCGACAGATGTCCCTCGTGCAGCATACCCATTGTGGGCACCAGACCCCACGTTTGCGCGGGATCAGCCCAGCGCACGCGGCGCACATCCTCAATCGTGGTGGCGATCTGCATGGTCGTGTGTTTCCTCCAGCGCTTTGACGAGCGCGTGTAACGTCTCGTTGACCGGCGTCGGGATATCCCTGGCGGCTCCCCGGCGGATCACGGCTCCACAAATGGCGTCGATCTCGGTGATCGCGCCGCGCAGTACGTCCTGCAACATGGACGACTGGTTATTGGCGGTCTGGCGCGCGACCTCCAGGGCATAGGCCGCCGCATCGTCGAACGGCAGCGTGACGCCTTCTGCCCGTGCAACCGTGGCCACTTCCTCTGCTGCCTGCGCCGCAAGCTGCTGCGCCCATGTGGATTCGAGCAGCGCACCATTGGGTGCCCGCAGAATGGCCGTCAGCGGGTTGATGGCTGCGTTGACCGCCAGTTTACCCCAGATCAGGCCGCGCACGTCGTCCGACAGCGTGGTTGTTAGCCCGGCCTGCCGGAACAGTGCGGCGATGCGTTCCATTTGCGGCGCGATTTCCGGGCGGGTGGCAAGGGTAATGCTGCCGGTTCCAGCCAGGTAGAGTTTCCCCGGCAGGCCGCGCGTCGATGCGCCCAGGGTAGTGATGCCCTGCGTGGCACGCTCCGACCCGACAGCTTGCGCCAGGATGGTAGCGTTGCCCACTCCATTTTGCAGCGTCAGCGCGATGCCGTCCCGTTTCAGGCTGCGAGCAGCGCGGGTTGCGACCTGTTGTGTTTGGTGCGCTTTGGTCAGCACGAGTGCCAGATCAACCCACCCTATTGCCTCTGGATCATCAACGGCGTGCAACTGGTGGGTGGTAGTGCGTCCGTCCTGGTGATGCACTACTAAGTGACCCATGCGCAGCGCTTGCCGTTGGGCTGGCCAGTGCCCGACCAGGGTTACATCGGCGTGCGGGCTGAGATGGGCCCCGAACAAACATCCCATCGCGCCGAGACCAAAAATCGCGATCTGGATAACGTACCTCCCGACGGGTTACTCATCGTCGGCGGTGATGGCTTCCCAGACATCATCGTTCAACGTGAAAGTGTGCTCATCAGCAGGGAAGCTGCGGGCGCGGACCTCGTCACGGTAGGCGTTGGCGGCGTTACGAATGGTTGTGGCGAGGGTGGCGTACTGCTGGGCGAAACGCGGCGTAAAGCGGTCAAACAGGCCGAGTATGTCGTGTGTGACCAGCACCTGGCCGTCACAGCCCGGACCGGCACCGATGCCAATCGTGGGGATGCCGATGCGCTGGGTGATGAGTTCTGCCAACCGCGCCGGGATCGATTCCAGGACCAGGCTAAAAGCCCCAGCCTGCTCGATAGCGTGTGCATCGGCTAGCAACTGCTGCCCCGCTGCGATGGTTTTGCCCTGCACCTTGAACCCGCCCAACTTGCTGACGCTTTGCGGCGTGAGGCCAATGTGCCCCTGCACCGCGATCCCGGCTTCGACCAGGGCGCGCACGGTGGGGGCCATGCTTTGCCCGCCTTCCAGCTTAACAGCATCTGCGCCGCCTTTGGCCAGCAAACGCGCCGCATTGCGCTTGGCCTCTTCGATGTTGACCTGGTAGCTCATGAACGGCAGGTCGCCGATCACCAATGCGCGCTGGGTGCCGCGCCGCACCGCCTGGCAGTGCATAATCATCATCTCCATCGTGACTGGCAGGGTGTTCTCGAAGCCGTGCACCACCATCCCCACCGAGTCGCCCACCAGCAGCATATCAATGCCGCTCTGGTCAAGCAGCAGCGCGGTGGGATAATCGTAGGCCGTCAACATGCAGATCGCTTCTCCGCGATCTTTCATAGCCTGGATGTGGTGCAGCGTGACTTTGTCCATCATGGGGCGTAGCCGTTCATGAGCAGTCTCAAACACGGTGGGATGGTTGGGTAGATTATACAGGGTTTTGGGATCGAAGGAAGACCGAGAACAAACGCGGCGCTTGGACGAGCAACGCCGCGTTCAGGTTTGCAGGTGAGATTGATGCCTTAAGACGAGTGCTGCTGGGACGTTTCCGGAAGCTGCCGCCGCCGCCAGAAGCGCGGACGGGGGTAGACCCTGTTGAAGCGCTGGTTAAGGTCAACAGCCTCGCGATAATAATCCTCAAGCTGCGCCATAATGTTTTCCCATGGATAACGCAGCGTCTTGGCGCGGGCGTTTTCGGCCATTTGCTGTCGCAGCGCCGGATCATCGCGCAGTTTTTGCACTGCCTGTGCGAAGGCCTGCGGATCGTCGTGACAGATGAAGCCGGTCTCGCCATCAGCGACCAGATCGATAATGCCACCCTGGTTGATGATGATCGCGGGCAGCCCGGAAGCCATCGCCTCCTGCACCACCTGCCCAAACGTCTCGGTCGGGCTGGGGAACATAAATACGTCCCCACTGGCATAAGCATTGCCCAGATCATCGCCGGTCAGGTAACCCGTGAAGTAAGTGTCGGTGTCGGCAAACTGTTTTTCCAGGCGAGCACGTTCTGCGCCATCGCCGATGATGGTCAGCGCCACACCAGGGAGTTTGGCGGTTTCCACCAACAGCTCGATCCGTTTTTCGGTGGCCAGCCGCCCGACATAGATGCACAGCAGCGAATTGTCTGGTCGCCCATTGAGCAGGCGCTGCCGCCACTCTGCCCGGCGATGTCCCGGATTGAAACGGTCCAGGTCGACGCCTCGCGGCCAGATACGCAGCCGACGATAACCCTGGTCGCGGATCTGGTTCAGCGTAAACTGCGATGGAGCCAGAGTCAGGTGGCAGCCGTTGTGAACGTAGCGCAGACTGTTGCGGATCAGGTTGGCCAGATAGCCGAAGCCATAGTGCCGGGCATAAGCGGGCAGGTCGGTTTGATAGTTGGCCACCACTGGCACATGCATGCGGCGGCCAAGCGCCATGCCGCGCGCCGAAAGCAAGGCCGGGCTGAAGAGGTGCACCAGGTCGGGCTTGAATTCCCGGAGATGATGCCGGATCATGGGTGTGGGCAGTGCCAGGCGGGTTTCGGGCGCAAAAGGCAGCCCCACCGACGGGCAGCGAATGATGCGGCTTGGCCCCACCTGGTCGGGAGAAATATCCGGCGCAAACACCAGCACTTCCCGCCCGGTTTGCTGCAGATAGCGCAGCGTCAGAAAAGCGGACTTGGAAACGCCGTCGATCTTGGGGAAGAAGGCCTCGGCGAAAATAGCAACCCGTCGCACTGGTGCCAGTTCAACGGAAGGACGTGGATGCAGCGCGTATTCATTGCCAAAGACGCGCTCGATTTCTTGGGGATCAACGCTGGTCAGCGCCTTAAGTAACCGTCTGCTGGGCATAGGGTGACCTTTGGTACTCGATGGTGCGCGTGCTAATGAAGCGGGATGACATGATCCCGTAGCTCTCTCGTTATGATAAACACGACTGCGGCCCAACCGTTGCAGACCAGATGACAATTCGCTGGTATATTGGGTAATTTCTCAGAATCAAGCGATCTATCCGGCGAATGCGTGTGTGAGTCGCTAGCTGTCGGCGAGAGGGGCACAATATTGCCCCTCTGGGCAGTTCCCCGCGTCATACTCCACCAGCAGCACCGTCACGCCATCGAATGCCCGGTATTCCACCACGTACTCCACCCGTTTGAGCAGCCATTCCGATGTCACGGATGGGTTTGGCTCGAAGGGGTTAAAGGCCGGCAGCGTGGTGGGCTGATGAATGTTCTCATCCGGATTGCGGTAAATGACCCAATATCGTCCCGACGGGTAGACGTCTGGAATGATGGTGTCTGTTTCCGAAAGCTGGACTACATTCAGCGTATGATCGTAGCTGAAATAGCGCTCGAACGATGTGATGGTCACCGCGCGGTCGACCACAAAATAGTCGTCGGGGTGGTAGCGGCCCGCCACGTAAGTAGCCGCGCTGCGCCAATCTTCGCGCTGGTAGTCTTTTTGCGTAAACGAGACAAACATCGTTGCCGAGCCGGTCAGTACGACGCTGAGCATGGCGGCTTGCAGCGCCCGGCGGGGCACCACCGACCAGCCGCGCGCGATCAGGAATACCAGGGCGGGCAGCAGCGCCGTGAAGTAACGGTCAATGTAGGCGTTCACCGGGGACCACGCCGACAGCGCAAACAGCATCATCATCGGCGTCAGCAGCACAGCCCAGTAGAGGTCAATGGCCCGGCCCTGCTGCGCGCGGAAGAACAACACCAACCCCCCAATGGCGACAATTAAACCGGGGATCACGTACCATTGGAACATGCCATTGTAGCCAGCCGTCAGGCTCCACAGTGAGATGGCCAGGTCTTCGACTTGTGGTGGATCGCCCCACTGCGGTTCGCGGGAGGTGAAGTTCAGCAGCATCAACCCTGCCCATAACAATACCGGCAGCGCAGCCACAACCTGGGCGACGAACCAGCGCCGGATGAGTGGAGCTTTATGTCGGTAGTTGAGGCCGAGAATCACAAGTTGCGCAAAGGGCAGGGCAAACAGCGAGTAGTGGGTCAGGTAAGCGAGCAAGCTGCTGGCCGTGAACAGAATCCAGGCCCGGCGTGTTTGGCGACCATTCCACAGCACAAAGAAATAGTACGATACCAACACGGACATCAAGAAGATGAGCGTGTAAGCGCGTGCTGTGCGCGACAGCCCAATATGAAATGGGTTAAAGGCCAGCCACGCGCCCGCCCATAGCGCCAATGAGTAGCTGTTGTACAGGCGAATGGCGACAAACATCACCAGACCAATGCCCGCCACGCCGAACATGACCGAGGGCAGCCGCAGCAGAAACTCGTTTTCCGTCGGCACCAGGCGCAAGGTCATGAAATAAAACGGCACCTGGTCGATGGTTTTGAGCGTGTTTTCCATCGCATCAGGTAGCGGTGCCTGGGCGCGGAATTCGGTCATAATCTCGTCTGACCACAGGCTTGGCCCGCCCAGGTCCCAGATGCGCAGCGCAAAACTGCTCAGCAGGATACACAACGCAAGCCAGATAAAATAGGTTGGACGAGCAGATAATGCCCGATTGGTGTCAGGTTGAACAGACAAGTATGCCCCCTGGGCCAAGCCAATGACGGACCAGTACAGATGCCTATGCATTACTACGCAAATAAAACAGCGACGTTGCTCTGTACGAGCGACATGGGGAATCGGTCTGCTGGCTTACCCAACACACCTTATGACTTTCCCCCCTTTTGTTTTGTTAGCCGCCATATGTACCGTAAAACCCACTAAAATTCAAGAAACCGGACAAACGCAATGCAAACCGTTGATGGATCTCAGGACATGTTGCCGTCATGCCCCGCAGGTTGGTAAGGCGACGGTCCGCTTGATAGCGTTGACATTTTCGCCTGAAATCAGTCTTCTGCTGAGTGCGATTGTCAACACGGCCTATACCAGGATTTCCAGCCCGGCTTCCTCCAGCATCGCCTGGATAGCGGCCCGGTGGACGGTCAGCGAGCGCCCGGTGCCGCCCAGCACCCCTTCTCGGCGCAGATCGTTGATCAGTGAGGACACGGTGCTGCGGTTGAGCGCAGTCATGTTGGCAATATCTTCTTGCGTGATTGACGCTGGCAGCGTGAACCATTCGTTATCTGTGCAACAATAGCGCCGGGCGGAGTGCAGCAGTACCCCCAGCAGGCGATACTTCGCTTCGGACCGCATCAGGGCGTGCATCCGTGCCAGCGTTTCGCGTTGTTCGTCGGCCAGGTGCCGGATGAAGTTGAGCGCGATGCGGGGCACTTCGTGAATCAGGTCCAGGAATGTTTCTTCACACAGCTTACACACGGCGACATCTTCCATTGCACGTGCTTCGCCCACCCGGTGCCGGTATTTTCCCAGGAACAACTCGCCAAACACATCACCTGGCTGGAAGATATTGAGGATTTTCTCGTCGCCGTTGAGCGTGATATACGATACCTTGACCAACCCTTCTTGCAGCAAGAACAGGCTGTCGGCAGCTTCACCGGCAAAGAACAGGTACTCGCCCTGGCGGTAGCGCACGATCGGCATGGCTTCTTGCAACGTAAGGACTTCCTGGGGAGTCATGCCATCAAACAGGCGTACACCGTGTAATCCCCACACCTGTTCCGTCGGAATGGTCGCAATGTTCATTGGTCACTCCGTGTAATCGTATCGCTTCTGGCAAGCGATACAGCCTATGTCCCCTACTCCGACTCTAGCAACCCTGCTGTCGTTCACCAAGCCCCATTGCCTTGAAATACATTAACAGTTTCTTAAATGTTGGTCGGGCAACAGACCATGATCATTAAGATTGCTATCGTATGATTAGTTCTGATGGAGCAAATCAGTTCTTCGGTCCTGGTACTGAAGAAAGGCATGGAGGTTGTGATGGAACTGACAATCGGGTTGGCATTTGTCGCTGGATTAGTGTCGTTTATCTCGCCGTGTGTGCTGCCGCTGGTTCCAGCGTATGTCGGCTATATGGGCGGGCGGGTAACCAATACCGTCGCGTCATCAGTGCGTAGTGAGGTTGAGGGCGCGGCAAACCAGCGCCGGGCGCGCTTCGGGACCGCAGTGCATGGGGTGTTCTTTGTCGCCGGGTTCACGCTGGTTTTTGTGGCCATTGGGCTGGCGTCTACCGCGTTTATCCAGCAAATCGGCGGCTCGAATGTCAGCCACGTGACCGACATTATCGGGCGCGTGGGCGGCGTAATCATCGTGTTCTTCGGGCTGCACTTCATGGGCCTGCTGCCGAGGGTGTTTGCCTGGCTGCGGGCGCGCGAACGGGTGCTGGGCAATGTGCTGTTCAGCCTGGGGATCGCGCTGGCCGCCAGCGTGCTGATCACCTGGGGCTTTACCGGCGCGGTTCGCATCTGGGCGACGCCGTTGTGGGACACCAACGTGTGGATTCCAACGGCAGCGGCAGTCTTGTTGGTCGTGCTCTGGGTAGGGCTGTTGTTTCGGGGCGCATTCACCGCGCCGGGCACGTTCTGGAATGGCGTGATCACGCGCGTGGAAACCGCGCTGTACAGCGACACGCGCCGCGAGATGACGGCCAAGACCAACCAGGGCCTGGGCGGTTCGTTCGTGATGGGCATCGTATTCTCCGCCGGGTGGACACCTTGCATCGGGCCAGTCTACGGTGCCGTGCTGACTTTGGCGGCCAGCGGTGGTGACGTGGGCGAGGCTGGGTCGATGCTAACCGCCTATTCCCTCGGCTTGGGTGTGCCCTTCTTGCTGACGGCGCTGATGTTGGACAGTGCCCAGGGCACCTTGCGCCGTCTCCAGCGCCACATGCGCACCATCGAATACGCCAGTGGCACCTTCCTGATCGTGATCGGGTTGGCGGTCGCCAGCGGTTACCTGCAGGACCTCAGCCAGCGTTTCTCCGGCGAATTCGCCGAGTTCTCGGTTGGCGTAGAAGAAGCGGCGTTGGACTTCGTGACCGGTGGGGATGACGATGAGAGCGAGTCGCTTATCGTCGCTGCCCCGGCAGAAGCCTCCGAAGATAGCGCGACTGACGACGCGACCACCAACGTGTCTGGTGGTGCAGATTCCGCAGAGATGGATCAGATCGCAGCCAGTAACAACGCGCCTGAGGCCGAAGCCGCGCTGGAGAACGTTGAGGTTGGGCTGGCCATCGGTAACCGCGCGCCGGACTTCCAGACCGTGACCGAAACCGGCGAGCCTATCGCGCTTTCCGACCTGCGTGGGCAGGTGGTGCTGCTCAACTTCTGGGCGACGTGGTGTGGGCCGTGCCGTGTTGAGATGCCGGAGTTCCAGGCGTTTTTTGAGGAGCACCAGGCCGATGGTTTCACCATCCTGGCGGTCAACAACAGCGAAACCGTGGGTGACGTGGAAGGCTTCCGCGATGAACTGGGCCTGACATTCCCGCTGGCGATGGACGAGCGCGGCGAAATCCAGGCCGAGTATGGCGTCTTCAGCTACCCCAGTACGCTGGTGCTGGATCGTAACGGGGTCATCGTTGCCCGTCACTTTGGCCTGCTGGATGGCAGCCAACTCGATGACCTGGTCAACCAGGCGCTGGTTTTCTAACCTTACGACTATTCCTGGGCCTATCTGGAGCGTGCTCTCTATGTCCCCCACATGGTCCCCTGGCACTCCCCGGATAGGCCCGTTATCACACAGCTATCGTTCGTCAATCAAAGACACAAAGGAGAAACACTACATGGCTCGTAACATCTCTACTCCAGTGCGTAAATGGCTGCTCGTGGGGATCGCATCGGTACTCGCCGTGCTCACTGCCGCCGGCGGGCTGTTCGTGCCCACTAACCACGCCCACGCCCAGTTGTCGTGTGACGACCCGCCGTTCGATGTTACCAACATCCAGCGGGTGTGGGACCTGACCGACTTCTGCACCTACCAGGAAGGCGTCTACGACGAAATCATCTCCGGTGGTGTGGGGCGTGACGGCATTCCACCCATCGACAACCCGGAATTTGAATCCAGTGACTCGGCCAGCGAGTGGCTGCAGCCGCAATCGCCCGTGATCGCGGTCGAAATCGACGGTGATGCGCGCGCCTACCCGCTGGCGATCATGACGCGCCACGAGGTCGTCAACGACATGTTCGGCGATCTGCCGGTGGCCGTGACCTTCTGCCCGTTGTGCAACAGCGCGATGGTGTTCGAACGCTCGATTGACGGGCAGACGCTGCGGCTGGGCGTGTCCGGCCTGCTGCGCAATAGCGACTTGATCATGTGGGACGACGTGTCGCAGACGTGGTGGCAGCAGCTTACGGGTGAAGGCATCGTCGGGCGCTACACCGGGCGCACGCTGACCGTGCTGCCGTCGCAGGTGGTCGGCTTCGAAGCATTTGCCCAGCAGTATCCTGATGGCACGGTGCTGGCCCCCACCGCTGGCCGTGACTATGGCCGCAACCCCTACGTGGGTTACGACACCGACGACACGCCGTTCTTGTTCCTGGGCGAAGCTGATGATCGCTTGTTCCCGACGGCGCGCGTGCTGGCGGGCGTAATTGGTGGCGAGGCGATAGCCTACCCCTTTGAGGCGCTGGCCGAGGAAAGCGTGGTCAACGATACCGTCGGCGGTTTTGACGTGATTGCCATCTGGCAACCGGGTGCCGCCAGCGCGCTGGACCAATCATCCATCGACGATTCGCGCGATGTGGGCATGGCGGCGCTCTATAACCGCGAACTGAACGGCGAGGTGTTGACCTTCTTCGTGGACGATGATGGCCTGATCCGCGACGAGGCGACCAACAGCGTGTGGAACGTGTTCGGCACGGCCACCGAAGGTGAACTCGCAGGCAGCCAACTGCGCCAGATGGCGGCAGCGCCCCACTTCTGGTTTGCGTGGGCAGCGTTTCGTCCCGAAACCGGCGTCTACGGCCTGGAATAACCGGCGCGTTGTGTTTTCCGCTTGAGCTTGTCGCAGCCGTCCCGCCGACGTGGTGGGGCGGTTGTTGTTTACCCTACCGATGATGTGCTTTTTGGATCGCCACAACCCGTCGATCTTGCCTGTTGCCCCGATTCGCCGCGTGCTAGACTTCCCTCAATGAACCGGAACTATATTTTCGACGAAAGGAACAGTATGCGCGAGTTTATCGACGGCGCGGAGGCCATTGTGCGCGGAGCCCTCGACGCCGGTTGTGATTTTTTCGCAGGCTATCCGATTACGCCCGCCACTCCGATCCTGCTGCACATGGTGCGCGAGCTGCCCAAGATCGATGGCGTCGCGATCCAGGCCGAGGACGAGATCGCGTCGATGGGCTTTTGCATCGGCGCGGCGATGACAGGCTGCCGCGTGCTGACGGCGACGAGTGGCCCTGGCATCAGTCTCTACAGCGAAAACATCGGGTTGGCGATTATGGGCGAGGTGCCGCTGGTGATCATCAACGTACAGCGCATGGGACCCTCGACCGGTGGCGCAACAACCACCGCCCAGGGCGATATCCAGTTCATGCGCTGGGGGATGTCGGGCGGCTACCCGGTGATCGTGCTGTCGCCGACGAACGTGCTGGAATGCTACAGCCTGACGCGGCGCGCGTTTAACCTGGCGGAACGCTTCCGGGTGCCGGTCTTCCTGGCGACGGACAAGGAAACGGTCGCCACGCGCACAACCGTGAACATCAGCGCCTACGAGCAGGTCCCCGTGCGGGAACGAACACTGACCGCGGCAGAAGCCGAGTTCATCCCCTACCACGTGGCGCAGCCGGACGAGGTGCCGCCCATGTCACCCTACGGCGGGCCGCACGTGGTGCGCTTCACGTCCTCCTCGCACAACGAGCGTGGCTACCTCACGAAGAACCCTGCCGATGTCGAGGGGCTGAACCGGCACCTGGTCGCCAAGATCGACGAGCATGTGGACGAGATCACGCTGGTGATGACGGACATCCAACCCGGCGCGGAAACGCTGATCGTGAGCTATGGCCTGACGGCGCGCGCAGCCCTGGAAGCAGCGGAGCTGGCGCGCGCAGCAGGTCACGCCGTTTCGACACTGGTGATTTATTCCCTGTGGCCAGTGCCGGAAGCCGCGATCCGGGCAGCGCTGGACGGGGTCAGGCGGGTGTTGGTGGCCGAACTGAACCTGGGCCAGTACCGGCGCGAGATCGAGCGGCTGGTGCGCGACGATCAGCAGGTGATCGGCGTGCATCGCGTGGACGGGCAGTTGATCAGCCCGCACGATATTTTGCAGAAAGGAGAGTTGCTGTGATCCAGGCAGAAAGAACGACCTACCTGAACGAAGACCTGCTGCCGATGCCGTTTTGCCCCGGTTGCGGTCACAGCACGATTCTCGAAAAACTGGACGAGGCGTTGGTCAACTTGCAGCTTGATCCGCGCCAGGTTGTGCTGGTGACCGATATCGGCTGCCAGGGGTTGTCGGACAAATACTTCAGCACCAATGCCTTCCATGGGCTGCATGGTCGCTCGGTGACGTATGCCACCGGGATCAAGCTCGCTAACCCGGACCTGAAGGTGATCGTGTTGATCGGCGATGGCGGCTGTGGCATTGGCGGGCATCACCTGCTTAATGCAGCGCGGCGCAACATTGGCATGACGGTGCTGGTGTTTAACAACCTCAACTTTGGCATGACGGGCGGCGAGCACTCGGTCATGACGCCGGTGGATGCGGTCACGACCACCACGCGCTACGGCCATGTCGAGCAGCCGCTCGACATCTGCGGTACGGTACAGGTCAATGGAGCGAGCTTCGTGGCGCGCTCCACCTCGTTCGAAAAAGACCTGCCGGACCTGATCACGCAGGCCATCCAGCACGATGGTTTTTCGCTGGTCGATATTTGGGAGCTGTGCAGCGCGTACTATGCCCCCAGCAACCGCTTCAACAAGAAGCTGCTGTATGCGACGATGGACGAGTTGGGTTACGACACCGGCGTTTTGTTTCAGGGTGATCGTCCCGAATATACGCGCGCTTACCGGGAGTCGGTCCAGGACCAGCGCGGCAAACCGCTCATCGCGCCGCGTCCGCTCGATACGCGCTATACCAGCAACCTGACCGGGCCGGTGCACTGCGCTGTCGCCGGTGCCGCTGGGAAGAAGATCGGCACGGCAGCGGCAGCGTTCAGCCAGGGCGCGATCCTGTCCGGGTTGTGGGCCACGCAGCGCAACGAATACCCGGTTACGGTCAAGACCGGGCACTCGGTTGCGGACGTGATCCTCAGCCGGGAAGATACGGTGCAGATGGGCAAGCCCAGCCCGGACGTGATGCTGGTGTTGTTCCCCGAAGGGCTGAAGAAAGAGCAGGCGCGCGTAGCTGATCTCTCGGAAGATGCCGTGCTCTACATCAACGCCGACCTGCTGCCGGTTGAAACTCGTGCCCGTGTAGTGCCGCTGAACTTCAGCGCGACGCGCCAGAAGAAAGAATACTGGGCCATGATGGGCATCGCGGCGCTGTTGGTTGATACCGGGCTGTATCCGCTGGCGGCGTTCCGCGATGCAGCAGCGCTGCGCCGGGAATTCGCCGAAAAGAATCTGGCCGCGATTGACGCCAGCGCGGGATTGCTGGGCTAGCTATGGTTTGGTCTGGATCGTGTGCGTGACACCGTCCAGCGTGAACGTCAGGCCCGTCGCGTCTTTGTGGTTTACGATCAGATCGGGGGCAGCGTAGGTTTCCATGTCGGCGAAATGCGCTGTTCCCGCTGCATACACATAGCCCCGTAGCACCTGGCCTGTGTTCAGCCGAAGTTCTTCGCGGAACTGGCAGCATGGTGTTGCCGAAACCGCCACATCGAGGGCGGGCCAGTACCACGCTGTCGCTGCGATAATGGAGCGGATCGTAAAGGTTTTCCCGCAGGTGTTACACGCGCGTTCTGTGTCAATGGTCATGGTTTTCATGGTTTCCCTTTCGCAGATTGCTACGTGTGGCTGTTGGGGCCACCGCTGGCTGCCGGATAGGACCCCAGCATTTTGACCATCGACGCCTGGCGCAACAACTCGACCAGCGCTGCCTCGGCGTTTGGGTCTTGCCAGTGTCCCTCAAAATCCAGGTAGAACCAGTACTGCCAGGGTCGTCCCCGGATGGGGCGCGACTCGATCTTGGTCAGGTTGATGTTGTGTTGGGCGAAGGCTCCCAGGCAGTAATACAGGGCTTTCGGGCGGTGCCGCACCCCAAACACCAGCGACGTCTTGCTCCGGTCGCAGCGTTCGGCGTCTTCCTGCCCGATCACAAAAAAGCGCGTCGAATTGAGCGGGTCATCTTCGATGTTTCGCTCCAATGCAATCAGGCCATACATGCTGCCTGCCAGTTCACTGGCGATCACGGCAGTATGTGGTTCTGGCGCACGGGCCAGCTTACACGCGGCCCCGGCGGTATCGTAGGCCGCGACAGCTTCCCAGCCGCGCCGCCGCAGTGTATCCGCGCATTGGGCCAGCGCCTGCGGATGGGACTTGACACGCTGCACGTCGTCCAGCGCGGTACCGGCGTTGGCCAGCAGATAATGCTTCACCGGCAGAATATATTCCGCCTGGACGCGGAAATCGTGCTCCATCAGCAGTTCATACGCCTGGGCGACCGTGCCCGCCAGCGCGTTTTCGACTGGCAGCATCCCGTTGGTGGCCTCCCCGCGTTGAATAGCCTGGAAAATGGCGGTGAAGGTTTCGCAGGGCAGTGTGGCCGTCTCGTCCCCGAAATGACGGTGAATCGCTTCTTCTGAATACGCGCCGTGCTCGCCCTGGAATGCCACAATTCGTTCGCTCACGTAGCTTCCTCCCCCTGCCCCACCTGCTCCAGCAGCGCCTCCAATGCCAGCCGGTAGCCGCGCCAGCCCAGTCCGCAGATTTGCCCCA